>JAFCZV010000056.1 GCA_019314155.1 Deltaproteobacteria bacterium | reverse complement strand
CCCCAACGCCTTGATTCCGCCCAGGCTTCCCAGGTTGCCGAAGACCGCTATATGTTCATCATGTAGGCTGTTAAATTTTGAAATGAGCCGATCCAATAGAATGTCATTACTTCCGCTGATAATGATCAACCCGTGATACGGCGGAAGCGGATCCACGGATTTTGGATAATTAATGGTTTCATTTTCCAACCATTGCTCCACAAGATGGCGCGGAAAGAGCCATTTGCCCGTCACCTTGGTTGCCGGCAGCCCCTTATCTGCGATCAATGTGTAGACCATCTTCTCATTGATATTGAGAAACTGAGCCACCTCACGGGTACTGAAGAGATCTTTTGTTTTCAATTTTTCAATTCCTTTTGGCCAGCCAATAGCATTTGTGTCATATTTGGTCAATATTTGTTTTTATATTCTCCCAAAGAAATAAAATTGTCAATAAAATGGTTCAGAATAACTTTCTAACCCATATCAAAATTGAACGCATATTCGATATTACAGAATGAAATGGTGAAAAAAATTGTGTTCGATGTTTTTTGCGAGAAATTCAGGCCGGGTTCCGTTGTTAAAAAAGAAGAACAGAGCTTTGGCCGCATGACGGCGTCGTAGTGATACGTTCAATAAGCCGGCAGCGTGTTGGATGCATTATATTCCATTTTTTTACCCGCCTGTCCTGTTCGTCGTAAAGGTTCGTGTAATAACCAATTATAACAAAAAATAACCAAATATACGATAAAATATCGAATATTTGCACGCAAATATTCTCCGTTTCAAATTTCAAAGGTCCTTATATTGCAGATAGATGCAATCAGGGCCAAGATCGGATCTGTCAGACATATCACAGGTTTTTGAGGTGGATGATATTTTCATCTTTTGGATGGCTATCTGAATATTCATCAGGGTAAAAAAGAGATCGGATCATCATCCCGACTGAATTAAATGGGGAACTAATAAAGGCAAGGCATCGTGAATTTAAAACCGGCGTTAATCGGAACAAAATTATACAATATATAGTGTCTAGGAAATGACCAGGTTTTCATTAAAATATTGAAACTGAGCGATAGATAGGTTATTAGTATCACATCGGTTTGGAATCATTAGATATCTGGACTTTTTGCAAGGTATCCCCAAAATCCATGATCGGTTTTAACGAAATTAATTGCGGAGATGATGTTGGTTCCGAATCTTCACTTTTGGGCGATTCACGATTTTTGCTATACATCATGAATTAAAGACCGGCTTGATTAAGAAGAAAAAACATTAGTGAATCTGCCAGTCAAGCCGTGACAACCCTGTTCACATCCATTTAGAAAACACCTAATCGGATCAAACCCTTCAGATTTATATCGAAACAATTTTGATAGAATTATATGAAACGATATGATACGAAGTGGTATGATGTGAACTAGAATACAAACTACTTTTATTTCCTTTTAACAACAAGGAGGGACAATTATGGGGGGAGACAAAGAGAAGATAGATAAAAGTTTGGATCCAGCGGTCCAGCAGATGATCGCCAAGGCAGAAAAGGAAAACGTAGCCACCGTCTGGGACCGGTACGAAGCCATGACCCCTCAGTGTGGTTTTGGCGACACCGGTCTGTGCTGCCGTCACTGTCTGCAGGGGCCCTGTCGGATTGATCCGTTCGGGGAAGGTCCCAAGACCGGTATTTGCGGTGCCACCGCAGATATTATGGTGGCACGCGGGCTCGATCGGGCCATTGCCGCGGGTACTGCAGCCCACTCCGGCCATGCCAGGCATCTGGCGCACACCATGCTGAAAATGGCCAAGGGCGAGGCCAAGGATTATTCGATAAAAGACCCGGAGAAACTGCGGGCAGTTGCCACCCGAATGGACATCCCGATTGAAGACAGATCAGACAATGAGATTGCTCTGGATCTGGCCAATGCCGCACTGGCGGATTTTCACGAAAAGGAAACCCCGGTCATGTGGGCGACAACAGTGGTAACCCCGGGACGTGTCAAGGTTCTGTCGGATCTGGGGCTGGTGCCAAAGGGTATTGACTTTGAAGTTTCTGAAATCATGCACCGGACGCTCTACGGCGTAGATGCCGATGCCGTCAATCTGTTGCTGGCCGGGCTTCGATGCGCTGTTGCGGATCTGGCCGGGTGCTATATGGGAACGGATCTGTCCGACATTCTTTTCGGAACCCCCAGCCCGGTTGTTACCGAGACCAACATGGGGACCCTCAAGGCCGACGCTGTAAATATCGCGGTTCACGGGCATAATCCGGTTCTGTCTGAGGTGATGGTGGGGGTGGCCAACGAGATGGACGAAGCGGCGAAAGCGGCAGGAGCTTCAGGGATCAACCTGGTGGGCATCTGCTGCACCGCGAACGAGGTGATGATGCGACACGGCATCCCGGCCTGCACCCATTCGGTGAGCCAGGAAATGGCCGTCATGACCGGGGCGCTGGATGCCATGGTCGTGGATTATCAGTGCATTATGCCCGCGCTGGTGACGGTGGCCGAGTGTATGGGAACGTCCATTGTGACTACCATGGACATATGCAAAATTACGGGCGCCACCCATGTTGACTTTTCTGAGGAGGCTGCATCGGAAAAGGCCAAAGAGGCCATCGATATCGCCATTAAGAACTTTTCCCGCCGGGCAGACAAACCGGTGGACATTCCGGCAATTACAACTCCGGTTGTCACAGGATTTTCAGTGGAGGCCATTGTGGGGGCACTGACCAATGTGGATGCCGAAGACCCGATGAAACCGCTTATAGACAACATCAAGGCCGGCAACATCCGGGGCGTGTGCCTCTTTGCCGGATGCAACAATGTCAAGGTTACCCAAGACCAAAATTTTGTCGTCATGGCAAAGAAACTGCTCAAAGAGAATGTGCTGGTGGTGGCAACGGGGTGCGGCGCCGGCGCCCTCATGCGCCACGGATTTATGGACCCGGCCAATGTGGATGATCTGTGCGGAGACGGACTGAAGGCGGTTTTGACGGCCATCGGGGAGGCAAACAATCTGGGCGGTCCTCTGCCGCCGGTTCTGCACATGGGCTCCTGTGTGGACAACTCCAGGGCCGTGGCCTTGACCGTGGCAGTGGCAAACTACCTGGGTGTGGATACGGACAAACTTCCGGTAGTGGCTTCGGCCGCGGAGGCTGTTTCTGAAAAGGCCGTCTCCATCGGGGCCTATGCGGTGGCGGCCGGTCTGCCGACCCACGTGGGGGTTATGCTGCCGGTTCTGGGCAGCCCGTTGGTGACGGAGGTGCTGACAGAGAAGGTAAAAGACCTGACCGGCGGATACTTTATTGTGGACCTGGATCCCGAATCCGCGGCAGATACGCTCTTGGCCGCCATTGACGAACGCCGGGCCGGTCTGGGGCTGTGATGGAGACACCTGGTTTTTCGGGCCCGTCACGGATGAGTTTCTACAACCTGTTTAAGCAACAGCCGTATATAATTGAAAAATTAAAAAGGAGCGAGTCATGCCTCAGCCAAAAGAAATATTCGTTCGGCTGGATCGTTGTATGGGGTGCTACACCTGTGAAGTTGCCTGTACGGTAGAACACTCCCGGAACAAGAACTTATACAGCGCTATTTCAGAACGACCCGTGCCGAAAAAACGAGTTTATGTAGAATGGGTAGCGCCGGACGGACGGATCCCGGTATTGTGCCGCCACTGCGAAGACGCACCGTGTATGCATGCCTGCATCAGCGGCGCCATCAGCCGCACGGACGAGGGTGTGGTCTTTACCAACGTAGACAAATGCATCGGCTGCTGGACCTGCGTGATGGTTTGTCCTTACGGGGTCATCGGGCGTCACATGGAAGAACACAAGGCCTATCGCTGCGACCGGTGTCCGGATCGGCAGAGTCCGGCCTGCGTAGATGCCTGCCCGACAAAGGCGCTGGTGTATCGTACCGTGGAAGACTATTCCAGCGACGTCCGCAAAACTGCGTCCAGAGAAATGCTATCTGGAGAAGGGGGATAACGTGGGAACAGATCAATCACAATATGTTATCATCGGCGGGAGTGCAGCAGGAATGTCCGCAGCAGAGGCCATTCGTGAGCTCGATTCCATGGGCACCATTACGGTGTTTTCCGAAGAGTCCGATATGCCCTATTTTCGACCCATGATACCCTTTGTGATCAGCGGAAAAAAGCGTCCCGACGATCTTGCCGTTATCGGCCAGGGGCCCTACAAGGGAGTTCGTGTCGATGTTCGGCTCAACTCGAGAGTGGAAAAAATCGACACTTCCGGCCAAACGGTTACGGTCAAAGATGGCTCTGAGGTGACCTACGACAAACTGCTCATCGCAACAGGGAGCAGGCCTTACATACCGCCTGAAATCGAGGGGACGGATGCCGACGGCGTTTTTGCCTTGAGAACCCTGGCCGATGCCGTGGCCGCGGAAAAACGAGCCGGTGAGGCCAGCCACGCAGTTATGCTGGGTGGTGGTTTGTTGAACCTGAAGGCCGCGTTCGCGCTGCTGGAAAGAAAGCTTGATGTCACGCTGGTTGTCTATTCCCCGGAAATCCTTTCACAGCTGATGGAACCGGAGGATGCCGGATTGATACGGGATGCATTGAATAAAGCCGGCCTCAATGTCATGACCGGGTGCAGCGCCACTCGGATTCTGTCTGATACCGGCGGTGTAAAGAACGTGGTGCTGGATAACGGCCAGGAGCTTTCCTGCCAGATGGTGTGTATCGGCAAAGGCGTCCGCCCCAATGTTGATTTTCTTGAAGACAGCGATATCAAGGTGGATCAGGGCGCGGTGGTTGACCGGTACACAGCCGCCAATATAGATAATGTGTTCGCCGCAGGCGATGTGGCGGTTACCTTTGATCCCATTACGGGAGAAAGGATCGTCACCGGACTCTGGACCAATGCCGTGGAAATGGGCCGGTGTGCCGGGTACAATATGGCAGGCCGGCCCACTGAATATACCGGCACCTTCGGTATTTTGAACGCCACCCAGGTGGCGGACGAACCGTTTGTGTCCATGGGCATCGTTCACACGGCCGATACCGACAACGAGGTGCACGTGGCCTCAAAGCCGCAGGCGTATCGTAAACTGGTATTTTCCCCGGACGGAAAACGGCTTGTCGGCGCTATTTTTATCGGTGACATCTCCAACGCCGGAATGTATCGATACGTCATACGAGAGCGTATGCCCATCGACAAGATAAAGTCCTTTATTATCGACCACAAGCTTCACTATGGTCATTTTTTAAGATAGATAATCTTGTAATAAGTTAATTTAACCTATCAAACTTTCAGATAAACTGAAGGCCCGAGCGTTGCTGTGCCTGTATGTTTGTTTGTATTCACCACCCGCTTTATCCCGCTGTAAGAGGGATGTGCTCGAGGCTCAAAGGGCGCGGAGACAGATAATTTTACCATTACCGTTGCGAGGACGGCAATGGTAAAGTGCTTCCTTTTCTTTACGCCCTCTCAGCGTAAAGAAAAAAAAGCAATCTCTGCGATAGCAGCGTCTCTGCGGTAGATAAAAATAATTCAGACCATAGGGACGTCATCACGCCGCTCCGCTTAACATTGTCTTCCGTTGATCCAGGCGCGCCTTAAATCTGGGTAACTGCTTCATATCGGTATAAATAAGAATGATTAAAAAAACTTTGTCCATTCTTATATGCTTTTTCTTCATATATATATATTTCGAGGGGGCCATTGTGGAATTGGAAGCAAATGAAATTAATCTCCCCAAAACTATTGGTGCCTGGACCAGACCAGACTCTGCACAAATAATTGATTCAACCAACATTTTTAAATATATGAATGGTGCAGGAGAATTGTATTTAAGCTATGGTTTTAACCACCTTGAGGTATATGAATATACGGCTGATAATCAAAAAATCATTTTAGTAGAACTATATTATATGAAAACCTCTGACGATGCCTTTGGTTTGCTGTCACTTGATTGGGGTGGTGAGCCTGTGACTTTTAATCATTCTCCCGTTAGTAAAGCGTCATACGCTATTGCGCCACCGGACAGTGCTCTTTATGGTAAAGGCTTACTACGTATCTGGTCTGATAATATTTATGCGCGAGTCATGGCCGAACATGAAACTCCTGACTCCAGGGAGGCCGTACTTTCTTTAGGTCGAGCTATTGTTGCAAACCACAAGAATCCCCCTCAGCCAAGATTATTAAATATTCTTCCACAAACTATCGGTTCACATTGGGAATTAAGAAATGATAGAATCGGTTATTTTCATTCATATCTGGTTCTGAATTCATTATATTATCTCAGTCATCAAAATATTCTAAATTTGGATCTCTCAGCCGAAGCGGTGACTGCACCTTATGAAAAAGCTAATATTGGAGGTCTTAAACGTGTACAATTTCTTTTTGTAAAATATTCTGATTTTACACAGGCACGACAAGCCCTGAAAAAATTTCATAAAGCCTATCTGCCGGAACGCAAAAGAGATTTTGTCGAAGGTTCAATGACCGAAAGTCCGTATTTTTTCAAAATTGAGGATGGATGGTTAGGCTATAGACTGCATGGTCCCTCTATTGCATTTGTATTTGAATGTCCTGATCAGAAATCTGCTCAGAATATCCTCAAACAAATTCAAATCAATTTAATAAAAATGGAGGATAATCATGCCGGATAAACAGAGACTAATCACAAGAAGAGATTTTATACGTGGAACCATTGGTGCTACTTTTGCTACTTCCATGTTAGGTGTTAAGTGGGCTATGGCGGACGAAAAAGCAGTTCGTTCAAGCTTAGTTACGGTGGTAAGGGACAAAAATGTTATGGATGCCGACTTTGCTGTCGACTTCAATGTGTATCAGAAAATGCTTGATCAAACGATGATTCAATTGACGGGCAAAAATAATAGTAAAGATGCATGGTCGTCTATAATAAAACCGGAAGATACCGTTGGTCTTGTGACCACAGGGCATTTAAATCCAACGCATGATGAATTGGTTTATGCCGTTAGAATAGCATTAATGGACATAGGAGTTCCAAAAAAGAAGATAAAAATGGCGCAGGGTGGGTCTAGAAAAGCCAGAGCCTGCACCGCTTTGATTTCCCTACCAGCCCTTAAAGCCCACTGGTTAACGGGAATCGGAACAGTTTTAAAAAATTACATTATGTATTCAGACAGCCCCTCTTCATATCACGATGAAAACAGTTCTAAATTGGGAGAAATTTGGAACCTTCCTCATGTAAAAGGTAAAACAAAACTTATCTTGGTAGATGCACTCTATCCGCTTTGTGATAAGGGACCCCAGCCTGATCCTCGCTATAAATGGGCATATAATGGCTTGATCGCCGGGGCAGATCCTGTTGCCGTTGAAACTGTTTGCTTAAAAATTATCACGGAAAAAAGGAAAGCCTTAAGAGGCGAGCCATGGCATCTTTCTCCACCCCCCATTTGCGTAGAAGCCGCTGATAAAATTTACGGATTGGGAACGAGCTGTATGGAAGAAATAAAAATCGAACACTACGGTTGGGAACAGGACTTGTTGTTGTAGCCCATGGTATCCGCTTTATTTATTTCGATTGAAGGATATCGGTAAAACCAAGGTATGAAGAATTGGTACAGCGAGTACGGAAGTTTAAAAAAGAAGTCACAGAGAGGCAGCAGGCTGAAAAATATTTTGCGAAAGTGAGGAGCGATTCCGATGGATATCATGTATTTCGAAGATGTTGAGGTAGGAAACAAGAGGACCAAATCAGTGACATACCAAGTTAAGAAAGAAGAGATCATCGAATTCGCTCGCCATTGGGATCCTCGGTCTTTTCATATTGACGAAGTGGCGGCAGTTTCATCAGTTTTTGGAGGACTCGTTGCCTGTTCTGCTCATATCTTTTCCATTCTTTCGTGGTTTAGCACACATGGTCAAAGACGTACCGCGTCGATGGCAGCACTAGGCTTTGATAAACTCCGTATGCACCATCCTGTTCATCCAGGCGATACGCTTTCTTGTCGCTTTACATACCTTGAAAAGCGCGAGTCCTATTCTAAGCAAGATCGAGGAATTGTCCGAACCTTGGCATCAATATCCAATCAGCAAAATATAGAAGTGTTTTCTGCCATTGTTACATCCATGGTTGCAAAACATTCTCGATAAGGGAGGGCGCAGAATCGATTTGCACAGTTTTTAGATCGAATGGACACTAAATCAAAATAGGTTTCATTATAAAAAAAAGACAGCGGACGTCTTTTAAGCTTGTTTTGTTTTCTTGAAAGATAGTTCCCACGCCACTGATTTAGAGCGGCAAGATTTCAGATATCTCAATCGTATCACATCGGTTTGGATTTATTAGATATTTTGAGGTTTTGCAAGCTATCACAGTTTATAAAAATCATATTTCTATAAGGTACCTTCAATTGCATCTGCAATTTTTTAATTATGGGTGAACAACGATATGCGGAATTTCTCATAATTTCTAAGAATTGACGCTTTTAAACTTTCATGCACACACTTCTCGATACAAAAATGTCTCAAATGTCTCAAATAATGATCGATTTGCATACCGACATATCCCTCAAAATCCCTTGAAATACTTATAGTTATTCGACGATATTCTACTGGTATAGATATTGCTGTATATAGTAAGATCAAAAGATATGATGCCTAAGACAGTCTGAACAGAAACTAAGAGATCTCACGAGTCATGAATTTTAGAAACAAAGGAGGAGTGATCATGAAAAAGAAATTTGTAAAAAGTACGATTTTTTCCTCATTTGCAATTATGTCCTTCTTTATTGCAGGCTTGTTTATTGCATCAAGTATTTTTACTCCTGGTGCGGTTGCGAGTGAAAAAACCGGCAAGCCGGAGTTTAAGGGAAAAATTGCTCGTGAGTATGAGAACTCTAAAGAATGGTGGGCGCCTGAAGTGAGACCGCCAGCGGGTGCGCCCAATGTCATTATTTTCCTTTTGGATGACGTAGGCTTTGCCCAGGTAGGCAGTTTCGGAGGTCTTATTGAAACGCCTAACATCGATCGCCTGGCGGAGGGCGGTTTACGTTATAACAATTTCCACACCACCGCC
>JAFCZV010000415.1 GCA_019314155.1 Deltaproteobacteria bacterium | reverse complement strand
ATTACCCATTCTTCCGGAAATCATGCCCAGGCCATCGCCTTGGTTGGGCGGCTTTTGGGTATTCAAACAACTATTGTCATGCCTGATGATGCACCGACCACCAAGCGAGCCGCCACCGAAGCATATGGGGCAAGCATCGTTGAATACAATCCGCAAGAAACCACCCGTGAAAAAATTTGTGAGGATCGCGAAAGAAAACATGGGTATATTTTAATACCGCCCTATGATCACGTTGACATCGTCGCCGGCCAGGGGACAGCGGCACTTGAATTTTTTGAAGAGATCAATTCACTGGATGTGCTGCTGGTACCGTGCGGTGGTGGTGGCTTGCTAAGTGGATCAGCCATTGCCGCCAAGGGAGCGGACCCAGGATGTCAGGTGATCGGCATCGAGCCGGAATTGGCAGATGACGCCACCCGTTCCTTTCAAACCGGCACACTGCATACAATTGATAATCCACCTACGATTGCCGATGGAACCCGAACACCTTCCTTAGGCGAGCACGTGACCTTCCCTTTCGTTCTGAAATATGTGGACGATATGAAAACTGTATCAGAAGAAGCCATTATCAAAGCGGTCAAATTTTTGTTTTACCGCATGAAGCTGGTGGTTGAACCATCAGGCGCCCTGGGTGTGGCGGCCCTGCTAAGCGGCGTGATTCGACCGCAGGGCCGCGCGGGGGTGATTATCAGCGGCGGAAATATCGACGGCGACACCATGCGTAAGATACTTGATTCATAGGTTCAAAGGTTCAGCGTTCAGCGTTCAAGACCGGAACGGGTCGAAACGAAATTATACAATATCCAATTTGCTTTCCGGCTGATTTTATGAGGTACTTTCAATTTTAGCTTTTCTATTTGCTGTGCATTGAGATTTATGATGTTCTCTTTCAAAAATCCTGCCGGCATGGTGCCGGGATCCACCTTTTCCTTCATTGTTTTCAACGCCATTGGCAATATTAGCCTATCAACCATCAGGAAATAATCGCTTGCCAGGGCAGCAACAGCCCCATTTTTTACGCCTCTCTTGTTGAACGAATAGACCGGCACCCCCTGTCTGTTGCATAATGAAATAAAATAGTGTACCAGTAGGCATACTCCATCAGGCTGCTGATACCGTTGAAGTGAAGTTTTAGCTGCGCTTATAACCTGATTATGAATTGGCAGGCTTTTTGGGCAAAATATTAACCCATTAAACATTAGGAGGAAAAAAATGAAAAAATTGTCTTACTGTAACTGCATGTGTTTCCTTTTACTTTCCGTGTTCCTGATAGGAACCATGACTTCCTCAGTCCACGCTGCATCCATACCCGAAGATGTCCACTTTCTTATACCGGGTGGAGCAGGGGGTGGATGGGACGGCACGGCCCGGGGAGTGGGTAAAGCGCTCGCCGACTCAGGAATCATCAAACATGCTTCTTTCGAAAACATGTCCGGCGGAGGCGGAGGCAAAGCCATCAATTACCTTATTACCACCAAGGAGC
Source organism: Deltaproteobacteria bacterium (assembly GCA_019314155.1). Lineage (GTDB taxonomy): Bacteria > Desulfobacterota > Desulfobacteria > Desulfobacterales > UBA11574 > JAAXQD01. The sequence continues at coordinate 2,795 of JAFCZV010000415.1, read as the reverse complement.
GTCAACATGGCACAATGATGGTGAACTCGACTCCAATCGTTATCCGCTCATTGACCGGTGTCTTTCCGCAATCCTTTCGAGATCTGACGTTGATTGCCAGCGTCATCGCCGACTATGCGACGTTGATTGCCAGCGTCATCGCGGACTATGCGGCGTTTGTCGTCCCGAAAAACTCCAAGATTAAATCCTGGAATGAAGTAGTGGCCATGTTTAAAAAAGATCCCAGGAGCGTAAAAGTGGCAGGCGGTTCTGTACAAGGCAGTATGGACCACCTTGTTCCTGCCATGGCGATGGAGGCGGCCGGCGGAGATCCCCTGGCACTGGTCTATGTTCCATACGATGCAGGCGGCAAGGCCATGGCAGGCCTGCTATCTGGTGACACACAGGTGCTGTCTACCGGCTTTTCTGAGGCTGTTGGGCTGGCGAACCAGGGCGAGGTTCGCATTTTGGCGGTAACCTCGGAAAAACGTTTGTCTCAAGCGCCGGATGTACCTACCTTAAAGGAACTTGGCTATGACGTTAGTTTCGCAAATTGGCGGGGTTTCTTCGGCGCTCCGGGTCTCCCGGAGGAAAAGGCCGAAGGGTACCGGGCAATGCTGAAAAAAATGTATGACACCAAAGAATGGGAACAAATCCGGAGCCGAAGGGGCTGGCAAAACTTGTACAAGCCCGGACAGGAGTTCCATGACTTCTTGGTAAAACAGGAAAAAGTGATCGGAGACCTGATGCGAAAACTAGGATTTCTTAAATAACTATCAGAAGATACCGCTATGAAAACAGGGAAAGCCGGTGCACTCATTCTTCTGACATTCTCGATCGCCTATGGGCTCCTGGCGTTTAAAGTTCCTTTGACTTTATTAGCCCAGCGGGAAACTTTCAATGCCCGGACAATGCCATTCGCACTCGGGATCATAGGAACCCTTCTGTCGTTTTTGATATTGGTTCTTCCATCCGGCCAGACCGATGAGGAGGACAAAGTCAAAGATGCCTTCAGGGGCCTGGATTGGTCAAGTGTCGGTCTTTTGATCGGAATCATGATCTTTTACAGCATGACCCTCAGGTTCCTCGGATTTGTTATTTCCTCCATTATTTTCCTGGTGGGCGGTTTTTGTATCTTAGGCGAACGTCGCATCTGGCTGCTGTTCGTCGGCTCTGTACCCCTGGTTTTGTTTATCTGGTTTTTAATGGGTCGTATCCTGGGCATGTACATTGCGCCGGGTGAAATCTTTTATTTATTGGGTGTAATAAAATAATGTGGGAAGGTATGTTGCAAGGCATGTGGATCGGGATCTCTACGACGATGATCCCGATCAACATTGCAATGGTGCTGGTAGGCTGTTTTATCGGCAGCTTTATAGGAATGTTGCCGGGTCTCGGGCCGATCACCGCCGTGGCTTTGATGATTCCTGTCACATACGGTCTTGATCCAACCACCGGTATGGTGCTGCTTTCCGGGCTCTATTACGGGGCGATTTTCGGGGGATCGACATGTTCCATACTGATAAACGCCCCCGGCGAAGCGGCTACTGTGGCTACAGCTTTTGACGGATATCCTCTGGCTCAGCAAGGCTATCCTGGCAAGGCACTGGCGATTGCAGCCTACTGTTCATTTCTCGGCGGAACGATTGCCGTAATCTTCCTTATGCTCGCTGCCCCGGCTTTGGCGACCGTAGCTATAAGCTTTCAGTCTTCAGACTATTTTATGTTAATGGTTATGGGTTTAACGGCAGTTTCGGCGTTTGCCGGAAAGGGCGGAATGCTGCAATCACTGCTCATGACCGTCCTGGGGCTTATGCTGGCCACCATCGGTACCGATCAGATTTCCGGTGTGCAGCGTTATACCTTCGGATCAATCAACCTTCTTGATGGCATCAGCTTTCTCCTGCTGGCAATGGCCACCTTCGCATTGACGGAAGCAATGTTTTTAATTTTGCGTCGAGAAAAAGTCTCCGACGATCTTGATGTGAAATCCATTAGCAAATGGAGCTGCTTTAAAGTCACAAAAAAAGAGTTCAAATTCATCCTGCCGTCCATTTTGAGGTCCTCGGTTCTGGGTTTTTTTATCGGTGTTCTTCCGGGCTCCGGCGGAACGTTAGGCTCCTTTCTGTCATACGGCATGGAGCGAAACCTGGCGTCGCCTGAGGAACGGGAAAAGTTCGGTAAAGGAAGCCTTCGCGGCCTGGCTGCCCCTGAGACCGGAAACAACGCCGCCAGTACCGGCTCCTTCGTACCCCTGCTCACTTTGGGCATCCCGGGTTCAGGCACCACCGCCGTCATGCTCGGCGCTCTAATCGCTTACGGTATCGAGCCGGGACCACGGATGTTTGTAGATCGACCGGAGGTATTCTGGACAGTGATCATGTCCATGTACCTGGGCAATGTTTTTCTTTTAATTCTCAATCTGCCCCTTATTCCGTATTTTGCAAGGTTGGTGGCCATTCCCCGAACCATCCTTGTGCCTGCTATTTTTTTCTTTTCATTCATCGGTGTTTACCTTGTCACCTTCAATACATTTGATATTTATATGATGATCCTCATTGCCGTTTGTGCCCTGATCATGCGACTTCTCGGTTATCCTATGGCGCCGCTGCTGCTCGGATTCATTCTCGGCGGATTGATGGAAGACAATTTGAGACGATCACTCACCATATATGATGGGTCGATGCGCTTTTTGTGGGAAAGACCCTTAACGCTGGCGATTATGATCTTGACTATACTCATTGTTTTGGCACCGTTTATCGGTCCGGCAATTAAAGGCTTTTTCCAGAAAAGCTCATCCAGAAGCAACCAATAGA
>JAFCZV010000414.1 GCA_019314155.1 Deltaproteobacteria bacterium | reverse complement strand
AATGATGAAATGAAAAGAATTAAAAGGATTTTTCAAATCCTTCAAGAAGAAAGGGAATTATATGGAGAATTAACTCGCAACATAATAAAACTCACTACATAAATGGAGAACATTCACGGTTTCTCAGCCTTCGAAAAACCTGTGTTTTCTGAGCATATCTGCAATGGAAACCTGTCAACTGCCGTTGCAGATATCATTTTTCTTACAAAAATGCAAAAAAGGGAAAATCGGCTGAAACGATTCTTCCCGTGATAACATGAAAATGCAGGTCGCTTAAAAATACCTATGGTGGTGATATGTTAAAAAACCTGTAAACATCATGAAACTGCAATGTGTAGGTATCAACAGATTCGCGCACACCGATAGACGGCGCCGGCGTTGCCGTTCTGTCAGTCGTGCTCAAACCATATTCTCCTTCTGCCGAGAACAAAAAAACCGCCCATGACGGCTTGTGGCCGTTTGCTACTCCGACAGCCCCGGCTTGCCCAGGTCGCCAGATCTCAGCCGCCTCCTTCACCCTTTTCAATTGGATATCCCGCCTCCTTCCAGACCGGGGTGCCGCCGTGGAAGTAGTAGACTTTTTGATAGCCCCAGTTAACGGCTTTGGCGGCTACCCAAGTTAAAACGCCACTGTCATACCACCCGGGTGCCCACCAATAAAAGACAACCTCTTCCGATTTATCCACAATCTCACTGAGTGTCGTCTCTCTGAAGCGTTTCTCAGTGGGATCATCCACGTCCCGTTGAGACGGCAGATTGAGTGCGCCGGGTACACGACCTTTTTTCCACAGGGCCTCACTGGCTGTATCTATAAACCCCACTCCTTTGTCATGAAAAGACTTCGCGGTAGCCAGATCGATCTCCGTCCCACCGTATATCTCGTACCTCGCGTTCTGTTGACCTACAACAAAATACACCGTGATCAGGTATTGCCATGTCAGCGCGGGTATATCAGAGAGTCCTGCGCGTAAGCGCGATTGGGCCGACTTAATGCCGAAGCTTGCAAAGTCGATCTCGCCCGTAAACGGGCTAAAGCCGCTTGGGCCAGCTCTTTCTAAACTGAGGGCGCCGCCCAGCCCGAAAGTGGCACGCAGGTCGTTCGCGGTTTCGATGGTGTCTTCGGCGTCCCGCATCCGGCTCAAATGACCATAGCTCGAGGCCAGATAGATTAATGGCTTCTCGTTCTCCGGATTGCGTTTGACCGCCCGCTCGAAGGTGGCCACCGCCGCCTCATAGTTCTCCACCCCAAACTGGGCCGCACCGAGAATAATCAAGTAGCTCGGCGGGTGATGCGGGTCGAGCCGCAGGGCGTCTTGGATGAACGTCAACCCCTCACCGGGTCGATCCGCGAATACCAGCGCGTGAGCAAGACCGGCTATCGCCGTCGCGTCATTCGGGTCCAAGGCGACCGCCTTCTCCGCTTCCTCGACCGCCTCTGTGTGAAATCCTAATGCGGCAAACATGAGCGACTGCACCACGTGAGCCAGCGGCGTCGGTGTCTTCAGGGCCTGCTCTAAATGATCATTCGCGAAGGCTTCGGCACGGAACGACGGCATGTCCAGATCAAACGCCCAGTCGTTCTTAAAGACATCCCAATATAGCGCAGCCAGCGCCGCGTGGGTTTGGGCGTAGTCGGGATCGAGACGAATGGCTTCCTCGAAAAAGGGAATCGCCCGGGCCAGATCCTTAAGCGTTGAAAGTCTATAGTGCGCCCAGCCCTGTAAGTACGCATCGTGGGCGTCGGGGTTATCGGTGTCGTGACGTGTTTGTTGTGCTTCCTCCTCATCCGTCAAATTAACCGCGAGCGCCGCGACGATCTGCTCGGTGACTTGATCCTGTAAGGCAAACACATCTTCCAGCGATCCGTCGTAACGTTCCGCCCACAGGTGCCCGCCGGTGATGGCATTTATGAGCTGGACGTTGATGCGTACCTGATCGCCGACGCGGCGCACACTACCTTCGAGCACGTACTTCACCGCCAACTCCTGCGCGACTTGCTTCACCTTCACCGGCTTACCTTTGTAGGTGAACACCGAATTGCGCGCGATCACAAACAACCCCGAGAGTTTCGACAGATCCGTAATCAGGTCTTCGGTCATACCGTCAACGAAGTACTCCTGCTTTGGATCATCACTCAAGTTAACGAACGGAAGCACGGCAATGGAGGGTTTTTCAGGTAATGGAAATGCCATCTTCTCCACAGACGCAGGTTCAAGTTCCGGTTTAGAAAGATTCTGATTCTCCACAGACGCAGGTTCAAGTTCCGGTTTAGAAAGATTCTGATAAATCAAAATGCCAGCAGAAGCGATAACCATCGCAGCCACCACGACAGTCACCCAAATCCAATTCTTAGCCACTGGTTTCCGCACATCTCCGATCAATTTCCTAGCGTTCTCATCTGCCATCAGAACTTTGTAAATCCTTACCGGCTCATCTATGTTTTTTACCGGCTTCTCTCCAAGATACTTATATTCAAAGCCTAACTTCTTCTTTATATGATCATATGCATTGCGAGAGACACAAACACCACCGGGTTCAGCCAATCCTTCGATCCGTGCAGCGATATTAACCCCATCGCCATAGATCCGGTCTCCGTCGTGAACCACATCACCTATGTTTACACCTATACGAAACTCCAACCTCCTGTCCTCAACAAAGCGGTCATTCTCTTTCTTTAATT
>JAFCZV010000413.1 GCA_019314155.1 Deltaproteobacteria bacterium | reverse complement strand
GATTGAAAAGAGGGGAATCGAGGTGGAATTTGACGTCGTTTCCAATCCCGAATTTCTCAAGTAGGGAGATGCGATTAACGACTTTATGAAACCGGACCGGGTCGTTCTGGGAACGGACAATAGCAGGACCGGTGAATTGGTCAAAGAACTCTATGCACCCTTTGCCAGAGAGAGAGAGAAGCTGATCGTCATGGATGTACGCAGTGCTGAGATGACCAAATATGCTGCGAATGCCATGTTGGCAACCAAGATATCCTTTATGAACGAAATGGCAAATATCTGCGAGAGAGTGGGAGCCGATGTCTCAATGGTTCGAAAGGGGATCGGCTCGGATCACCGGATCGGTTATCACTTTATTTATCCGGGTGTTGGGTATGGAGGGTCCTGCTTCCCCAAAGATGTGCAGGCTTTAATAGCTACGTCCAAGGAGGCTGGCTATGAAAACAAGATAATGACCACTGTGGAGGAAGTTAACGCCGCCCAAAAGAAGGTCCTGGCGCAGAAGATCATCGATTACTTCCAGGACAAAGGTGGGCTCAAGGGAAAAACAGTAGCCGTATGGGGTCTTGCTTTCAAACCGAATACTGATGATATGCGCGAAGCCCCATCCATTGATATTATTAAGATGTTAACCAGCGAAAGTGCAAAGATACAAGCCCACGACCCCGAGGCTACCAATGAAGCTAAGAGAGTTTTTAAGAATATTCCGAACATTGAATATTTCGAGAAGCATTATGACGCCTTGAAAGATGCGGACTGCATGGTTCTGATCACAGAATGGTTTCTCTATCGAAATCCAGATTTCGAACAAACAAAACAGTTGCTGAAATCACCGGTTGTCTTCGATGGTCGTAATCAATACAATCCAACAGAAATGAAGCGTATGGGTTTTGAATACTTTAGTATAGGAAGGTGAAGCAGGACGGAAGTATAATCGTGAGCCTAGTAATATTATTTGATGTGGGGTTATTCAAAAACATAAGTAACACGAGGTGGTACAGATTCTGGGACGACCGTAGGAGATTAAGTCGTATAAAAAGAGGGACGGGGTTGCGTTGTTGCGTTAAGTTCTTTCATTGTTTTTGCAAGGCGCATAGGGCAGGGTACAGGGTCAAAGGGCCTCGATTTCGGATTTTGGATTGCGGATTTTGGAATTCAAAATATCTTGACATAAACAGGGTTTTGTAATACGGTTTCAACGATACGTAAGTAGCGAACCTTTAAAAACGTATTGGCGAAGGAGTCGACTTGGAAAATCCTTTTAAATATGGTGGTGTTGTTCGCGGGCCTTACTTTGCCGACCGCAGAAACGAGATGAATGAGCTCAAGCGAGAGATGGTAAACTTGAACCATGTGTTTTTGGTGTCTCCCCGCCGGTTTGGCAAAACGTGCCTGCTTCTCAATCTAATCAAAATGCTCGAACGTGACGCAATGGCTTGTGCTTACATCGACCTGAATGCATTTCCGGATATCAAAAGCTTTGCAAGTGCTTTGACAAGCCTAACATCCAAGGCCTTGGAAACGAATAAAGACAAGCTCCTTAAGATGTTCGCCGGGCTTCAAAAGCTTAGACCAAAAGTAACCGTGGATCGGGACGGAACAATCAACGCGGGTTTAGAGCTTGCAGTTGATGAAAAGGATGCGCTTTCGGCTCTTCTTGAGGGAATGCAACACGCTGAAAAGCTGGCCGCTAAAAAGAAAAAAAAGCTGGTGGTAATCATTGATGAATTTTCCGATCTTGAAAAATTCAATGGGCAGACGATTGAAAGAGCCCTGCGTTCGGAAATACAGAAACAGACCCATATCGGTTATATTTTCTCCGGCTCCGAGCAATCGGTTATGCTTGCAATGATTCGCGACCGCACGCGTGCGTTTTATAAGTTGGGTCGAATCATGGAGTTGGGGCCGATTGAGCGAGGGGCCTATGCCGACTTTGTTCAGAAGTGGCTAAAAAAGGGTGGTTACACCGTAAAGGAAGATGATTTGAAGCGAATTTTTGAAATAGGAAATGATGTTCCTTACAATGTTCAGCGCTTGTGCAATGTCATGTGGGACGATGCAATGGAAACAAAAGCGATTAAGCCGGCTCAGATTGAAAAGCTGCCGGTGATTGTTGCCCAGCAGGATTCACCGCATTATGAAATGCTCTGGCACTCGGCCTCTCAATCCCAAAAGATCCTTTTGATTGCTTTAAGCAAGGATCAGACCGTAAAACCGTTTTCAAAGGATTTTCAGCTAAAGCACGGTATCGGTCCCTCATCATCAATCAAGGCGTCTCTTGATTCTCTTTTGAAAAAAGGGATTCTTTTTAAAACACTTCAGGGCAGTTATCACTTTACGGATGGGTTTACGCCCTACTGGATAGACTATATAATGAAAACTATCAGATGATACTGTATTCTTTGTTTCAGATATTTATTGATACTATTTCGGTAGCGGACGATGTCTACGGGCATGTTTAATAACGCCTCCAGGTCCTGCTTTATGCCGATTAGGCAAAACATGTCCGGTTTTTCAAGCTCGACTACAACATCAATGTCACTGGCCGGGCCGGCCGAATTTAAAGCCGCGGAACCAAAAATTCCAATTTTCTTGATACCGTATCTATTCAAGTTTTCAGCTTTAAATTGGCTGATAATATTCACAACATTATTTCGATCCATAGAATTTACCTTCTGTCCTCATTCAAT
>JAFCZV010000055.1 GCA_019314155.1 Deltaproteobacteria bacterium | reverse complement strand
GATACGCCAGAGTTCCGGAATCTATAAAAAGAACATGGGGACCCATGATTGAGACATACCTGTCAACCAGAAAAACGTTAAAAGGCGTAGTGCTCATCATGGACATTCGTCGCATACCCGGAACCCAGGAGCTCGTATTTATTGAATGGCTTCGTTATTACACAATTCCCACCATTCTCATACTGACAAAGACTGATAAGCTCTCTAAGTCAAAACAGATGAACCAGCATAATGCCATCACAAAAATCCTGGGTATCGACCGAAACGACCTGATCCTCTTCTCAGCCAAGTCACGCATGGGAAAGGATGCGACATGGGCTGCAATTGAACAGTTGATTGATTCAGATATTAACCGTTTAAATAGTTTCCATCCATAAATGGCTATTTTTCCGATGAGCTGTGTTCTCCGCGGGTTTCCGCCCTCGACGTACAGACGTACGCCTCGGGCGAAAACCCTTGTGCGGCCTTGCTCATCGAAAAAATATCTCATTTATGAATTGGAAACTACTCAGTGCTCAAATGTGTTTATGGATGGGCACTAAATAGGAAAATATCTTAACATTTATGTCATATTTATAGTATACAAGGAATTACATGTCAGATATACAGGAAAAATTACAGGAATTTAAATCCGGATTCGTGGCCATTGTCGGTGCACCAAATGTGGGGAAGTCGACACTTCTAAATCAGGTTCTGGGCGAAAAGATTTCAATTACTTCTAAAAAACCACAAACCACACGGAATCGGATACTGGGTGTAGTCCATCGGCCCGCGTCTCAAATTATTTTCTTAGATACGCCGGGGGTTCATAGGGCCAAACACCCGTTGAACATTCGAATTGTGGAGACAGCTCTTTCAGCACTGGGAAATGTAGATATTGTCCTTGTTATGATTGATGTAGCCAATCAAGATACTGAATCAGAAACTTTTATTGTTCAGAAACTACAAGAGATAAAACGACCGGTTGTCCTTGTCCTTAACAAAATAGATCTCATAAAAAAACCTGCGCTCCTTACCATTATGGACAATTGGACAAAGTTTCACCCATTTGAGGCCATAATACCGATTTCCGCGATACTTGGGGACCAGATTGAAGAACTCGTTAATGCAATCGAGGCGCTACTGCCAAAAGGACCGGCCTATTTCCCGGAAGAAACCCTCACCGATTTGCCGGAACGTTTTATCGCCGCTGAAATGATTCGTGAAAAGGTTTTTCGCTTAACCGGACAGGAAATACCGTATTCCACAGCAGTCACTGTGAATTCATTTTCCGAAAAGAAAAAAGGATCCCTGGTAAAAATTGATGCAACCATTCATGTTGAACGCAGTTCACAGAAAGGTATGGTCATCGGAAAAAACGGGAGTATGCTGAAAATGATCGGCACAGAGGCCCGAAAAGAGATCGAACGAATGGTGGGCACAAAGGTCTTTCTAAACCTTTTTGTACGGGTCCATAAAAACTGGAGTAAAAACACAAAAGCCCTTAGAAGATTTGGTTACTGATGATTCTGTCCTATCACCCCTGCTTTGAAGGTGAAAAAAACTTACTCTGCGCCGGGCGGGAGCCTGGAGCTGATGATCTTGGTGCAATCAGGGCCGCCGATGCCGTTATCCTGCCCCAGGGATGCTATCGATCCCTCTACGAAATAGCGCATAACAACTGCAAACATGTTTTTCCAAATTTTGATGCACGGTTTAAGTATAAGGACAAGATCGGGCAGATTCAGCTTTTTCGAGAAAAAAATGCAGCCCACCCAACAACGGAAACCTATATAAATATAAAAACTTTTTCCTTAAACAACGGCGAGATGCCTCCAAGACCCGCCTTCGATTTTCCGTTTGTATTCAAATTCGACTGGGGCGGAGAGGGAGATCATGTCTTTTTGATAAAATCGCCTGAAGATTTTCTAAGCGTTATACAAACTGCCAAAATTTTTGAAAAAAGCGGTCAAAAGGGATTTATCATTCAGGAATATATACCTTCAGAAAACCGATCGCTAAGAGTTGTTATTATCGGACAGACGATTATTTCCTACTGGCGGATTCAGCCTGATATAGAAAGTTTTTCATCCAATATTGCCAAAGGAGCGTTTATCGATTTTGACACCGATCCGGAACTGCAGAAAGAAGCCGTCAAATCAGTAAAAGATTTTTGCCTCCGGACGGGAATCGATCTGGCCGGTTTTGATATCCTTTTTTCATCCGGTGCGGCGGTTAACACACCTCTTTTTCTGGAGATAAACTACTTTTTTGGAAGACGTGGTCTTGGAGGATCAGAAAAATTTTATGAGATATTAAACAGAGAAATCATAAAATGGATAGACCGCATTGGGCTCTCGAAAAGGCACCTTTAAGTAAATATCCGGGTCCAGAGAGCCAGGTTTTTGTTTCACCCCATAGGGGTCTGATGAACATCTCATTGCATGTGGTTGGAAGGCTGGAATACTGGAATATTGGGTCGAAAATCGGAACGTTGCTCAATTTGGCAATATCAAAATGCCCATGTATCTTATGAAGTTAGTGGCAGTCCGTAACCCATCATTCCATTACTCCATCATTCCATTATTGTCGTCGAATAATTTACTGGCATAGCCAACTGTTCATAGTCTGTTTCAAAGGACCAGGTTTTTCAAGATTAAACAAAAAAACACATGGAACCATTCGCATATAATCTGGAGGAAAAAGACATCAAAAAGGAGCGCCGCAAGGCCAGAGACCTCCGGAATTCCCAGTGGTGGAAACGTCGCTGCGCCAAAGGCGTCTGCCACTACTGCGGACGTCCTTCGCCGCCCAAGGAACTGACCATGGACCATATTGTGCCCATCTCCCGTGGCGGCAGAACCACCAAAGGAAACGTAGTCACCGCTTGCAAGGAATGCAACAATGCCAAAAAACAGCTTCTTCCCATTGAATGGGAACAGCACTTAAAAGACATCCGGACGGATATGGATTAAAAAACGAACATGGGGGCTTCGCTCCAATTGGAATAATGGAACAATGGAATGATGGAATAATAGGTTGCTGAAGGAATTAGAATGATATTGTCCTTCAATCCAACGTTCCACTATTCCAAGATTCCATCATTCCATGGAAGTGGCATAAACCAGAGCTATTAAAAGATCTGGATCATCTCCCGATTAGTTGTAGTTAATTAGGGTTAAATAAGTGGGTCATCTCCAATTGAGCAGGGGTGATTATAAAGGGTTCAAGGATTCCAGGATTCAAGGGTTCGAGTGCAAATGCAAAAAATTTAAAAACAATAGCTTAAAAAAGACACCGCAGAAATAAACCCTTGAATCCTTGGACCCTCTTCTACAACTAAATTGGAGAAGAACCAAAGATCTTTAATTTCACCAATTGTTGAACTTCCGAGACGTTAGGAGCTCGTTGTATGCGTATCGTAACCAGACCAGACTTTGACGGCGTTGTATGCGCTGCGCTTCTGTGCGAAGCCGAAAATATAACACAACCTGTGAAATGGGTCGAACCCAATGACATGCAAAAAGGCCTCATCGACGTTCAAGAGGGGGATATCATCGCAAACCTGCCCTATCACGAAAGGTGCTCCCTCTGGTTTGATCATCACCATACCAACAGAATCGATACACCCTTCAAAGGTGCTTTTAAGATCGCACCTTCGGCAGCAGGCGTTATTTTTGAACATTACAAAGACAGATTTACCCGTGATTATAGCGAAATAATCAAAGAAACAGACAAAATCGATTCTGCCGATTTATCTTTGGATGAAGTGCTGTATCCTGAAAACTACGATTATATTTTGCTCTCTATGACGGTTTTGGGTCGAGACGACTATGATGAGCCCTATTGGAACAGGCTTGTCAATCTACTCAGAAAATATGACATCGACACGGTTATAGAAGATCCGGAAGTGAAAGCACGTTGCAATGGGGCTGTTGAAAACAACAAGAAATATAAATCCATTTTAAAAGATCATACGAAATTGAAAGGACACGTATCCATTACAGATTTTCGTGCCTTCGATAAAGTTCCGACGGGCAATCGTTTTTTGGTCTATTCGATGTATTCCAAAGCGGTTGTGAGTGTTAAGATACGTTATGACGGCGATGATAAAGAAAAAGTCGCCGTAAGTGTGGGGCACAGTATTATTAATCGGAATTGCAATGTGAATGTGGGGCTGATGCTTTCAGAGTTTGAAGGCGGCGGGCATCGTGGCGCAGGGTCCTGCAGGTTCCACGTCGGCAAGTCGGATGATTATATCCCCAAAATTATAGACATTTTGTTGAAGAATGAAAACAATGAGAATTAAGATAGAACTTTAAGTGAATTTTGGTTAACCGTCAGTTTTTTAAGGTTAGAAATTGTTTCCCAGGAAAAAGGGTCTTTCCCACAGGGCAATAGGGCATTGTTCGTAAATACGGGGTCGGCCTCCAGATTGTATCGCGAGGATGCAACCGCCCGGCTCCACAGCGCTGTCTTGGGGATCGGCGTATAATAGGCCAGGATAGGATCTATCCCGTTTTGCCTGACAATTTCGATGGAACTCTCAATGGACGCCATTTTTTGTCCGGGGAGACCGACCAGCAGGTATGCGCCTAATCCACTTTTATCGAAACCCGCCGCTTTCAGACAGGAAACAGCGCTTTTAAATTCTTCGGCAGTTACCTTTACATCTAATTCTTCTCTTTTTTCAAAAGCTGTGGTCTCAAGCCCGAGGCGAAGTGTCTTGAAACCTGATTGAAACATCAAACCTGCTGTCTGTTTCGAAATTCCGCGGATATGGACCGCATTGGGCGTATGAAAACGGACCTTAAGGCCGGCATCTATAATCTTTTCGAACATGGGAACCGCATGCATTGCCGAGTCTACAAGGAGTGCGTCGTCGTAGAACACAAAATCTTTTACCGCATGCCGTTCATGCCAGTAAGTTATTTCTTCCACCACGGATTCGGGACTGCGCAACATTCTTTTTGGATTCAACACATGGGATGCACAATATTTACAGGAAAACGGACATCCTTTGGACGTCAACAGCGGCACATAGTTTATCTTGGTTTGGAGCTCAAATGCCGGATAAGGGTATGTATCAAGATCATCCGGATCAAACTTAGGACTTACGGTAACTCCGGTATAGTCACCGACCAGATCGAGGATATATTTCTCCCCGGATCCTGTTTTTACCCGGTCTGCACCTGAATGGTTTATGGCATGTTCAGGGCAAAGGCTGGCATATATGCCCCCCAGCACTATGGCCACATCCGGAAAAACCTCTTTTAAAACTGCTATGGTTTCCTGTATGCCTGGATACCAGTACGTCATCATGGACGTCATGAGCACAAGGTCGGGTCGGTGTATTGAAATGAGATCTTTCATGAACCATTCTTTCCGGATTCCGTATCTGGAATAGTTTCGCGGGATGTCTTCCAGTCCGCGGGGCTTTGGAATTCGGGTTTTAAGATATGGCCCCCTGCCGTATCTGGCATAAGGATTTACAGGAAACGCCTCTGGATGAAAACGATCCAGGCAGTCCATGTATGTAATGTTAAATCCATGACGCCGAAGTATCGATGCCAGGGTAAGAAGTCCCAGTGGTTTGGCCCAGAAATCATACGCAGCAAAATCGTGTATCCAAGGGTTTATTAGAAGTATGTGGGGGGTATCAGGCTTCACAAGCTAAAGGGTGAACTTTGGGGCTTAGCCCCAATTGGAATAATGGAATGATGGGTTTAAAGAAGGTTTTTTACAATTTAGATGGTTTATTTTCCGCTTTTATCCCCAATATTCCAGTATTCCATTCCGATGGCACAAACAGGTTGCCATTAAAAAATTATTGATTTCATATAGTTGCAGAAATTCCAAAACGTTAAATTAATCGACATCATTCATTGGAAAATATTTCATAGAGGTCTTTTTCAATTCTTTGCGGCTGAAGAGAAGGGTGTAGGTATTGACGGAAGTTTCTGTGGACAATTTCCCGGCGATTTCCCGGCATGATGCTTCATCTTTTGCATGGATCATTGTATAAAGATTATACGGCCAATCACCGGTTGGATTTCGCCGGTAACAGTGTGAAACCGCCTTAAAGGACGCCATCTTTTCTCCCACCGCGTCAATACGGTCTTCATCAACCTCCCATGCCACCATGGCATTAGCTTCAAATCCTGATTGCTGATGACGTATTGTTGCACCAAACCGTCGGATAACTCCCCTGTCACAAAGATCTTCCATCCTTTCCAGGAGCAATTCTTCGCCAATACCCAACTTTTCTGCTATTTCTAAATATGGGCGTTGCGTGATTGCAATTTCACCCTGAATCGAAGCAATGATTTTTTTATCCAGTTCTGTCAACATATGGCGATTTAAGAGATTGTCTTAAAAAAAGTCAAGATTTTTTCTTTTCCGGGAATAAGCGGAGTATCTCTTTTTCTGAAGCTCGGCAGACACCCCTTTCAGTGATAAAACCTGTAATAAGTCTTGACGGTGTAACATCAAAAGCAAAGTTTTGGGCCGGACTGTCAGCGGGCGTAATCAAAACGTGTCGAATATCCCCCCGGTCCAGTCCCTGAACATATCGCACTTCATCCGGGTTGCGCGTTTCTATAGGGATATCTCTTACCCCATCTCTGAGCTTCCAGTCAAAGGTACTGGATGGGAGAGCCACATAGAAAGGAATATTGTTGTCCTTTGCTGCAAGGGCTTTAAGATACGTCCCGATCTTGTTGGCAACATCTCCGGTAAAGGTGGTTCTGTCGGTGCCGACGATCACCATGTCAACCATGTCGTGCTGCATAAGATGACCACCGGCATTGTCCGTAATGATGGTATGTTTAATACCATACTTGCCAAGTTCCCAGGCTGTCAGCCTGGCACCCTGGTTAAGGGGTCTGGTTTCGTCGACCCACACATGGATATCTATACCGTTATCAAAGGCCGCATAAATCGGCGCCGTCGCCGTACCATATTCTATACAGGCCAGCCATCCGGCATTACAATGAGTTAACAGATTGACTGTTTTTCCTTTTTTGCTGCGACTGATTTTATCGATCAAACTGAATCCATGCGCACCGATTCTTCGGCAGTTTTCAGCTTCGGCCTCGGCAATTTTTTCGGCTTCCTTTCTTGCCGCATCAACCTTCTCCGAGGCATCGCCGACTTTCAACATCTCTGACAAAATCTCATCCACCGCCCAAGCCAGATTAACCGCCGTGGGCCTGGCCGATTTCAATCTGATACATTCTTCTATCAGATAAGCATCTTCAACAGGATCTGTGGGAGAATTCAATGCCGCAAGATATACCCCATATGCAGCCGTCACACCGATTAACGGCGCCCCCCTAACAACCATCTCTTTGATGGCCCGGATGACATCATCAACGGTTTTAAGATCGGCAACTAAAAACTCGTGGGGCAGAAGCCGCTGATCGATGACTTTTACCTTCTTCAAATCCGAATCCAGCCATATGGGACGGATGTTTTGACCGTCTACTTTCATAATCGAAAACCTTTTACGGAAACAACTTACAACCTAAATTGAGCGTTTCAAATTGCGCCAGTGCATTACAAATGGCCCAATTATTACAAGATTTAAATCATTCTGCTTTTGATCCGGGCATGAGGGTTTTCAGGATATCTTCTTTCCCCACGATTCCCAAGAGCTCCCCCTCATCCATCACAGGAATGGTGTGAAAATTTTGGTCGACCATGAGGGCGGCCACCGCTTCGATGTCCGTATCAGGCCGGACGGTAACCGGGTTTGGCGTCATGGCCTGGGCCACGGTGACGGCAGCGATTTTCTGAACCTGCTTTTCGATTTGTTTCATGGAGGTCAGCGGAATTAATCCATCCAGAAACGTGAAAAAAGAAGGAATGGGAAGCTTTTTCTGTTGCGCAATCAGATCACTCTGGCAGAGAATTCCCACCAGTTTTCCCGTTTCATCCATTACCGGAGCACCGTTGATACGGTTTTCCAGAAGAATTTTTGCTGCGTGGACAATCTCCATATCGGGCGATACGGTTATCACCGTTCTTGTCATTATATCTTTTGCTTTGAGCATAGCACCCCCTGTGATTTTCATGAAAGACACATAGGATCAAAATTTTAACCCCGATTTCGCGAGAAAGTTGGGTTGAGCCCATTTTTTGAATGTATAGATTATTGAAACCATGATTTTATGTCAAGTAGTTCAACCTAATCAACAAACAGCGGCACTACTTTAAACTGTGTGACATCCACCAGTCCTTTGTCCGTGATTTTTAGATCGGGAATGACGGGAAGCGCCAAAAACGATAACGTCATAAAAGGATCGTGGAGCGTTGAACCGAATTCACGGGCAGCATCAAGCAGACGATCCAGCCTATCATTTATTGTTTGGATGGGTTCAAAAGACATAAGACCTGCGATGGGAAGCGACAGATCAGCGCTTACCCTGTTGTCACAAGCTGCTGCCAGCCCCCCGCCCATGGTGATCAAGGCTTGAACGGCTGTTTTCATATCCTCATCGTTGGTCCCGACAACGATGATATTGTGGGAGTCGTGGGCCACGCTCGATGCCAGCGCACCCTGCTTTAAGCCGAAACCGCTGACAAAACCTTTTCCGGTATTGCCCAAGCCTGAGTGGCGATCAACAACCATAATTTTAAGAATATCCCGAGAAATGTCGGAAACAGCCGCTTTCTCTGATATTAACACTTCCTTAATAGATTGCCGGGTTATTATCTGATGGGGGACGACCTCGATAACCCGGATGTGTCTGCCTTCTTCAGGAACAGAAAAATCTATTTTCTCAATCTCCAAGTTCATGGAAGGTCGCACGGGTATGGATTCGGGGGTATCGATTTCAGGCAATATCTTTCCGTCTTCGACCACAAGAAGGCCCTGATGGTAAACCTGTTCTACATGAATGTCGGCAATATCTGAAAACACAACCATATCTGCCTGTCTCCCGGGTCCGATGGCACCCAAGTGACTCAATCCAAAATGATCAGCTGGATTGATGGTGGCCATTTGGATGGCCGTAACGGGATCTACACCTGCCTGGATTGCCCGACGAACCATTGAGTCTATGTGTCCTTCTTCCAAGAGATCATGGGGATGCCGGTCATCCGTGCACCACATCATACGAGGGGCAGTTCTTGAATTTATAACCGGAATCAGGTCGTTAAGATTTTTAGCGCCGGTGCCTTCACGAATCATTATATACATTCCCGCATTCAGTTTTTCCGTGGCTTCCCGGGCTGTAATAGATTCATGATCACTTGAAATTCCAGCTGCAATATACGCGTAAAGATCACGGCCGGTGAGGCCGGGCGCATGGCCGTCAACAGGTTTGCGGTACTTTCGGGTGTTTTCGATTTTACGCAATACTTCCGGATCTTCATGGATGACCCCGGGATAGTTCATCATTTCAGCCAGCCCCAAAATCCTCCGGCGGCCCAGAAACGGTAAAAGATCCTCGGCCGACAGCGTTGCGCCTGAAGTTTCCATGTTTGTGGCAGGAACACAGGACGGAAGAGTGAAATAGATGTTCATGGGCTGATTTTCGCTCGATCGAAGCATATAGTCGATGCCCTCAACACCCAGCACATTGGCGATTTCATGGGGATCGGCCACCACGGTGGTTGTTCCCAAACGAAGAACTGTCCTTGCAAATTGGGTGATGGATGCCATGGCACTTTCGATGTGAACATGGGAATCGATAAATCCCGGAGCCACAAATCGACCCTTCATGTCGATCCTCTTTTTGGCATCATATTCCCCAAATCCCACGATACGCCCGCAGGCGACAGCAATATCACCGGAAACGATTTCCCCCGAAAAGACATTGACGATTCGTGCATGGGTCAAAAGAAGGTCTGCCGTTCCATCACCCCGTGCTACCCTGATAATGCGTTTCAAATCCATATCAATTCTCCAACTTGGACAAACTGGGATAAAAAGATTCTGCTTAAATTTTTCCTCATTTTTCCTTTATGTCATCGCTTATCACGTTAACCTTTTCGAGGATATCTTCCAGATCGACGGTCAACAATTCCCGATCCCTGAGAAGAATCTTTCCGGAAACAATGACATCCCGCACATCCTGGCCGTTGGCTGCATAAACGATTTGGGATGCGGGGTTATAAAGCGGAACCAGGTGGGGCTTGCAGGTATCGATTACAACGACATCCGCCTGCTTGCCGGCTTCAAGAGATCCGATAACGTCGTCAAGGCCGATGGCTTTTGCGCCGCCGATGGTAGCCATATTGAGTATGGTCCGGGCATTCATGACTGTGGAATCGAGGGCATTCACCTTATGAAGCTTTGCCGCAGTGTCCATTTCCCGAAAAAGATCTAAATCATTGTTGCTGGCGCACCCGTCAGTGCCAAGGCCAACGGTTACACCAGCCTTTAATAGATCTAGAACCGGCGCAATCCCTGAAGCAAGCTTCATATTGCTTTCAGGATTATGGGAGACTTTTGCGTTCCGTTTGGAAATAATTTCGATGTCGTCAGGGTCGAGCCATATGGCATGAACCAGCAGGGTATTCGGGTCGAGAATGCCGATCCTGTCCAGATATTTTACCGGGGTCATGCGATGTTTGGTCTGAAACTGAACGTATTCGTCTCGAGTTTCGGCCACATGAATCTGAAAAACAAGCCCTTTTGAATCAGCAACGGCTTTAGCCCGTTTTAATGTCTCTTCAGAACACGTATACGGGGAATGACAAAATATCGAAGGATGTATCAGATGAGACAATCCTTGGCATTTTTCAGCATACGCCACAGCGTTTTTAATGTTATCCGCCGGATCCGGCACCCCCGGTGCCGGATAATCGATAACGCCCTGCCCCAATACGCCTCTCATTCCGATTTCGTCCACCGCAACTGCAACAACATCTTCATAAAAGTATCCGTCACAGCATGTGGTCGTTCCCGACAGTATCATCTCGGCACAAGACAGGAGCGCTCCGAACCTGACGGATTCGGGGTTAATATGCTTCGCTTCGGCAGGAAAGATGCATTCATTCAGCCATACGGAAAGGGGCAGATCATCGGCTAAGCCTCTGAAAAGCGCCATGGGAAGATGGGTGTGAGTATTCACGAGTCCCGGCATAATAATGCCCCCATGTGCATCCAGCATCTCTTTCCCTTCGGGCACAGGAAAATCGTTTGACCTTGCTACAATCTTTACAATTTCTCCGTTTTTTATACAGATGACACCGTCTTCAATGATATCAAAATCCCGATTTACGGTGAGGATAACGCCGTTATGTATGACCATATCAAAAACCATTTGTTTTCCTTCATGATACAATACCATTTTATTGTCAAGAGAGGTTGACGGATAATCACCCTTAACTTAATGTACGGAACAGTGGATCTGAAATTAAAACAGCGTGAACAACGACGGGAGAATGACCGATGCAAAACGCAGATCTCATCATAAAAAACGGCACCATTTTGACCATGGATTCTAAAAACTCAATTCTTGAAAACGGATTTATAGCGATTCGCGGTGACAGTATTTCCCATATGGGAACCGGAGATATGCCTTCTATAAAAGCAGCCAAGGTCATCGACGCCAAAGGCGGTCTGGTTCTCCCCGGTCTGGTGAACGGTCATACCCATGCAGCCATGACCCTTTTCAGAGGCTTAGCGGATGACCTTCCGTTGATGCAATGGCTTGAAAACTACATTTTCCCGGCAGAGCGCAACATGGATGCAGAGTTTGTTTATACCGGAACCCTGCTTGCCCTTGCCGAAATGATACTCTCCGGCACGACAACGTTTTGCGACATGTATCTGTTTGAGGAAGAAGTGGCAAAGGCAGCTAAAAAAGCGGGTGTGAGATGTCTGGTGGGAGAAGTCCTGTATGATTTTCCATCGCCAAACTACGGGTCGGCGGGAAAAGGCCTGGAGTATACGGAATCGTTGATTCAAAAATGGCAAGATGATCCCATTGTGTCGATAGCGGTAGAACCCCATTCCCTTTTTACCTGCAGCCCGGAACTGCTGATGGCGTCCAATGAACTGGCGTTGAAGCATCGTGTCCCGCTAATTATTCATGTAGCCGAGACGTTAAATGAAGTCTCTGAAATAAAGAAAAAATATGCAAAAACACCCATAGAACATCTCCATTCCCTGGGGCTTTTGGGTACCCATTTGATTGCAGACCATTGTGTTCATCTGGGACAATCGGACATTAAGAAAATGGCGAAACACGGGTATCGCGCCGATCCCGGAGCTGATCAAGCAGGGCGTGACGGTTGGCTTGGGAACAGATGGATGCGCATCCAACAATAACCTGGATTTATTTTCAGAGATGGATACAGCTGCGAAACTTCACAAGGTTCATGCAATGGATCCGACGGTCTTAGATGCCGTTACCGTTCTGAGAATGGCAACCATCGAAGGCGCAAGGGCTTTGGGGTTTCAAGATATCGTCGGTTCATTGGAAATCGGCAAAAAGGCGGATGTTATTGTCATCGATACCCATAAACCCCACCTCACGCCCATGTATAATGCTGCGTCCCATCTGGTCTATGCTGCAAGTGGAAACGATGTCACACACTCGGTGATCAACGGCAAACTGGTCATGGAAGATCGCAAATTACTGACCCTGGATCTTGATGAAATAATCGC
>JAFCZV010000412.1 GCA_019314155.1 Deltaproteobacteria bacterium | reverse complement strand
AAAGAAATAAAACCGGTTATTTTTAAAATTCGTGGCCCCTACAAGCACGTTCGTTACCCGATCCTATTGGGCTATTGCATCGCGTTTTGGTCGACACCGAGAATGACCATCGGTCATCTGCTTTTTTCTATAACCATGTCAATCCTGATATTTTTCGGTATCCGCCTCAAGGATAAGGAATTTAGACTACGGCACCCGAAGAAATTTCAAGCATACAAACGACGGGCACACACCATTATTCCGCTGCTGCCTAAAAAATAAGAATTTTGGCCGAGTGTCTTACAGCCTCCAGTTAATCAGCCGTGGGGGGTATTTAATGAAATGTCCGCATTGCCAAGTCACATATACTGAAGATTCAAAATTTTGTAGCCAATGCGGCCATAAACTGGAGGTCGTATGTGCTCGATGTCAGACAGTCTGCAAGCCCGGGAGTAAATTTTGCAGTGAGTGTGGCCGGTTGTTATCTGGGGAGAGTGGCACTAAATCGAATCAATCTTTGCTGGGGAAAGAGGCTGAAAAAATACAAAAATACCTTCCCCAAGGCCTTGTGTCAAAGATACTGAGCCAAAAGGAAAAAATCGAAGGTGAGCACAAACAGGTCACGGTAATGTTTTGTGACATGGAAGGATTTACGCCTCTGGTTGAAGAACTTGGCCCTGAAGAATCTTACTCGATCATGGACCTGGTATATGAGATTCTCATTCATAAAGTTCGTGACTATGAGGGTACAGTCAACGAGATGACTGGTGATGGGGTTATGGCCCTTTTCGGTGCACCGATCGCACTTGAAGATGCTCCTCAGCGTTCGATCCGTTCAGCCTTTGCCATCCACCGTGAGATGGCCGTGTTTAGCGATAAAATGAGAAAGGAAAAACCTGAATTGCCACCTCTAAAAATGCGAGTTGGGATTCATTCCGGCCCGGTGGTTGTGGGGACGCTTGGTAATGACCTTCGGGTGGAGTTTAAGGCGGTTGGCGACACGGTGAATCTTGCCTCCAGAATGGAAGGGTTAGCAGAGCCCGGAACAACCTATGTATCTGATGATATGTTCAAGCTAACCGAAGGGTTTTTCAGGTTTGAGGCTTTAGGAGAAAGAGAGGTCAAAGGTAAAGAAAAACCGGTCAATGTATTTCGTGTCGTTGCCCCTAGCACTCGAAGAACACGGTTTGATGTAAGCGCCGAGCGTGGTTTAACCCCATTTGTTGGGAGGGAAAGAGAGCTTGAGCTTTTAATGGAGAGTTTTGAGAGAACAAAGTCCGGGCGAGGCCAGGCTTTTTTTATTATGGCTGAGGCGGGGGTCGGGAAATCGAGATTGTTGTATGAGTTCAGAAAAGCTGTAGCCAACGAGGATGTAATTTTTCTTGAGGGGAAATGCCTCTCTTTCAGCCATGGCGTAGCCTACCATCCAATTATAGATGTATTGAAGTCTAACTTCGATGTTCGAGAGGAGGCTGATGATTCCGAGATCACCGAAAAGGTTAAAAAAGGCTTGAAAATGCTGGGAGTAGATGAAGAGCTTACACTACCATACCTTTTAAAGCTTCTTTCAGTAAGGGATAGCGGTGTAGACAAGATTTCCATGAGTCCAGAGGCCATGAAAGATAGAATCATCGAAGCAGTAAAGCGGATTTCCCTAAAGGGTTCGGAGTTAAGACCACAGATTGTGGCCATTGAGGATCTCCATTGGATTGATAAAAGCTCAGAGGAATGCCTAAAGGCTTTTTTAGATAACATAGCAGGGTCGAGAATTTTCCTAATACTCACCTACCGGCCCGAGTATGCTCACACCTGGAGTGCAAAATCGTATTTCAATCAGATAAGCTTAGCCCCTCTTTCCAATCGTGAAAGCCTTGCATTAGTGACACACCTTTTAAGAACAGAAGAAATTGACAAGGAACTCGATGACCTGACTCTTAAAAAGACAGAAGGTATTCCCTTTTTTATCGAAGAATTTATCAAATCCCTCAAAGATTTAAAGATCATTGAAAGAAAGAACAACACATATCAAATCACGAAAGGTATGAAGGTTGTAACCATTCCTTCCACCATCCAGGATGTGATCATGGCGCGTGTGGACTTGCTTCCTGAAGGTTCGAAAAAACTGCTTCAAATTGGGTCAGTGATAGAAAGAGAGTTCAGATATGAATTAATAAAGCGAGTGACGGGCTTATCGCAGGATGAATTGCTATCAGCTCTGTCTGTTTTAAAGGATTCAGAGCTGATCTATGAAAGAGGCATATACCCTCAGTCGAATTATATTTTTAAACATGCTTTAACTCGTGAGGTTGTTTACGACTCCATTTTGGCTAAGAAGAGGAAGGAACTCCACAAAGAAATCGGAAACGCGATCGAGGAATTGTATGGAGATGATTTGAGCGAGCATTGTGAATTATTGGTTGAGCATTATTTTTTGAGTGAGGACTATTCAAAAGCTGCTGATTATTCTAAAATGGCTGAGAGGAAAGCTGAAAAGAATGTTTCTTTAAATGAGGCTGCCGCCTATGCCGCAAAAAGAGTCACCGCATTAGAAAAATTGCCCGAAACTAAGGACTTACTAAGGCAAAAAATTGATGCACGAACAAGCCTCGGGCTCTATATGTTTCAGTTATTTTATTTTGTGGAAGCAAAAGACGCCGTTGAGCCCATTTTTAAGTCCGCCGTCGATATGGGATACACCAAACGCGTGGCCCAGCTTTATACCATAA
>JAFCZV010000411.1 GCA_019314155.1 Deltaproteobacteria bacterium | reverse complement strand
GATCCCTTGGGGGCCACCAGGATGACATCGACGTTTTCAGGGGGTATAATTTCCGTTTGATCTTTAAAGACCATCGAAAAACCATGTGAAAAATAGAGGGCATCCCCTTCATTGAGGCATTTTTTTATGTTTGGCCACGTGGCCACCTGGCCGGCGTCTGAAAGCAGAAACTGGATAACGGTCCCTTTTCGGGCGGCTTCCTCCAGGGGGAAGAGGGTTTCGCCGGGAACGAAACCGTCTTCGACGGCACGGTCCCAGGAATGACTCTTTTCCCGCTGTCCGACAATAACGTTTATTCCGTTGTCTCTCATATTCAAAGCCTGTCCAGGTCCCTGAACCCCGTAGCCGAGGACCACCACGGTTTCATCTTTGAGTACTTCCCTGGCGCGTTCCAGGGAAAATTCATCTGATGTAATGACTTCTTCTTCCGTACCTCCAAAATTGATCTTGGCCATTCTGTTCTCCTTTTATGGTTTGTGTCTTTTTATCCGCCTGCAAAAACAGTAAGCTTGAAAGTGACTAAAGTTTGAAGTGAACTGAAGTTGATGTATTTGCCTTTGGCACGAACCATTTAAGTCAAAAATGATTTGCGCTAAAAGGGCTTTCCTAAATTTTAGTCATTTTAGGCATTTTAGCTCACTTTAGGCACTCGATTTCCCTGCCAGGGGTAACCCAAAGCCGGGCCCTCTGGATCCGCATACTTACTTAATTGGGATCTCTAAAAAGAGCTATAATCCCCGTTCTTGCAATCTCTTTGATTCCGATTGGTTTGAAAATATTCAGAATCGCTTCCATTTTCCCCTCGTCACCGGTTACTTCAACGGTGTAGTGTTCAGGGCCTATGTCCACCACTTTACACCTGAAGATATCGACAATTCGCAAAATTTCGGCCCGGTGTTCCGGTTTGGCGATGATCTTAATCAGTGCCAGTTCCCTTTGAACGAATTTTTTTCCGGTGAGCTCGTGGACCTTGATGACATTAACGAGCTTGTTGAGCTGTTTTTCTATCTGCTCGATAATGGGCGGTTCCCCCACAGTGACCAACGTAATTCTAGATACCCCCGGGTCCGTGGTTTCGGCGACGCAGAGACTTTCGATGTTGAACCCCCTGCCACTGAACAATCCTGCAATTCTGGAGAGCACGCCGGGCTCGTTGTCCACCAGAATCGAAAGTATATGTTTTTCTTCCATGATGCGTAATATCCTTTTTTAATTAGACAGCGTTGATGGTTGAGTGAAAAGTCGGTACATAAAAATGTTATGTGAGCAGCATTTCCGTTACCGCGGCGCCTGCAGGAACCATGGGGTAAACGCATTCTTCCTTTTCCACCACAAAATCCATGATCACCGGTTTTTTGGACGCCAGGCCCTTTTTCAAAACACTTTCCACCTCCTCGGGTTTGGTGGCCCTTAAACCCACCGCGCCGTAAGCTTCGGCAAGCTTCACGAAATCCGGGGCACAATCGAGACATGTGGAGACATAACGTTTGTCGAAAAAGAGTTGCTGCCACTGTCTGACCATACCCAGGTAGCCGTTGTTCAGGATGACGATTTTGACCGGAAGACCGCACTGTACCGCCGTGGCCATTTCCTGGATGTTCATCTGGATGCTGCCGTCTCCGGCAATATCGATCACCAGCGCATCCGGACAGGCCAACTGTGCGCCGATGGCCGCAGGAAGTCCGAATCCCATGCAACCCAGGCCGCCGGAAGTGATAAAGTGGTTGGGCCGGTCAAAGTGATAATACTGGGCCGCCCACATCTGATTCTGCCCCACTTCGGTGGTGATGATGGCCTTGCCTTTGGTCAACTGGTAGAGTTTTTCAACCACGTATTGCGGTTTGATCACGTCTTTTTGTTCATAGGCTAGGGGCTGCGTGTCTTTCCAGTGTTGAATCTGTTCGAACCATTTTTTTCGTTTTTTCTTGAGATCCCCCAGATCTTCCTTGTCCAGAAGCTTGTTCAGTTTGGCAAGGGTGATTTTACAATCGCCGACCACCGGCGCAGTAACCGGGATATTTTTGCGTATAGATGTGGGATCGATATCGATATGCACGATCTTTGCATTGGTGGCAAAGGCACTTATTCTGCCGGTGACCCGGTCGTCGAAACGGACCCCGATGCCTATCAAAAGGTCGCATTCACCGGTGGACATGTTTGCCCGATAGGTGCCGTGCATACCGATCATGCCGAGCCACAAAGGATCGGAGGCCGGAAATGCGCCAAGGCCCATCAGAGAGGCGGTTAGGGGAGCCTGAGTTTTACGGGCCAGTTTCGTAAGCTCCTTTGAAGCTTTGGAAAGAATGACACCGCCCCCTGCAAAAATAACCGGCTTTTTGGCTTCCTTGATCAATTCAACAACCTTGTGCAACTGTCTCATATTGGGGTTGTAGGTCGGATTGTATGACCTGAGCTTGACCTTTTTGGGCGGCTTGTAATCGATTTTAGTGATAGACACATCCTTGGGAATATCCACCAGCACGGGTCCCGGCCGGCCGGAGTTGGCAAGATAGAACGCTTCCTTTATTATTCTAGCCAGATCTTCGGTCCGCTTGACAAGGTAGTGACGATGTCGACTTCCTGAAAGGCGTCGTTTCCGATCAGTTGCGTGGGAACCTGGCCGGTAAATATGACCACAGGGATCGAATCCATGTAGGCGGATGCAATGCCGGTGACCGTATTGGTTGCTCCGGGGCCGGAGGTTACCAGACAGACTCCCACCCGGCCGCCGGCCCGGGCATAACCGTCGGCAGCATGCACCGCACAAGCTTCCTGGCGAACCAGGACGTTTTGGATATCGGTTTTTTCAAGTTCGTCGAAAATGTCGATGACGACACCGCCCGGATATCCGAAGATCGTCTCAACACCTTCATCTTTTAACACCTTCATCATAATCTGTGCGCCTGTGAGTTTCATGTTCGTTCCTTCCTTGTTTCTATTGACTGTTATCCTTTATATCTCTAAACAGATCCCTCGAACCCTCTATTATTTAACCACGGCGCCTTCGCTGGCAGATGAAACCGTGCGGGCATATCTGGCGATATAACCGTGGGTTATCTTGGGTTCCGGGGAAGACCATTTCAAAAATCGTTCCTCTATCTCGCTGTCCGGTACCTTGAGGGTTATTGTTTTAGCCGGAATGTCGATGGCAATCCGGTCTCCCTCTTCAACAATTGCAATGGGCCCTTTTTGCATGGCTTCCGGTGAAATGTGACCGATGGCCGCACCCCGGGTGCCCCCTGAAAAACGGCCGTCGGTGAGCAGCGCCACATGGGCGTCGAGCTTCATGCCGGCAATGGCGGAGGTGGGGGTGAGCATCTCCCGCATTCCCGGGCCGCCCCTGGGTCCTTCGTACCGTATGACGATCACATCGCCTTTTTTGATTTTGCCTCCCATTATGGCCTGGCTGGCATCCTCTTCTGAATCGAACACCCTGGCAGGCCCTTCATGGCGGAGCATTTCATTCAGAACTGCAGACTGTTTGACCACGCATCCTTCCGGAGCGAGGTTCCCGAAGAGTATGGCCAGCCCGCCTTCATGATGGTACGGGTTGTCTGTGGATCGGATTACCGTGTCATCGAGGTTGCGTACGGTATTCAAGTTTTTTTCCACGGTGTTTCCGGTGACGGTGAGGCAGTCCGTGTGGATCAAGCCGGCGCCGGAAAGTTCTTTCATCACCGCAGTGACGCCCCCGGCCCGGTTCAAATCTTCGAGGTGGTGCTGTCCGGCGGGACTGAGCGAGCAATGCGGGGTGGCTTTGCTGATTTCGTTGATCAGATCGAGATCGATGGTTACGTTTGCCTCCCTGGCCATTGCGGGCAGGTGAAGCACGGTATTGGTGGAGCATCCCAGGGCCATATCCACAGCCAGGGCATTTTTAAAGGCCTTATCGGTCATAATGTCCGACGGCCTGATATTGTTTTCCAAAAGACGGATGATCTGCATGCCGGCCTCCTTGGCCAGGCGGATGCGGGCCGACATGACCGCCGGAATGGTGCCGTTGCCCGGAAGGCCCATGCCCACGGCTTCGGTCAAGCAGTTCATGGAGTTGGCAGTGAACATCCCGGCACACGATCCGCAAGTGGGGCAGGCGGCGTCTTCGATCCGGGAAAGCTGTTTTTCGGTCATCTCTCCGGAGAGGACTGCACCGACGGATTCAAAGACCGTGATCAGGTCGATGGGGTCGGCCTTTTCAGGATGTTTTCCCGCCAGCATGGGGCCGCCGCTGACAACGATGGCCGGCAGGTCGAGACGTGCGGCCGCCATGAGCATACCCGGGACGATCTTGTCGCAGTTGGGCACCAGTACCAGGGCATCGAATGCATGGGCGGTGGCCATCACCTCGATGGAGTCAGCGATGAGCTCCCGGCTGGCCAGGGAGTATTTCATCCCTTCATGATTCATGGCAATGCCGTCGCAGACTCCTATGACGCCGAATTCAATGGGGGTTCCGCCTCCCATGTAAACCCCGGCTTTCACCGCGTCTACGATTTTGTCCAGATGAACGTGCCCCGGGATCACCGCATTGACGGAATTGGCAATGCCGATGAGCGGCCGTTGGATTTCTGCATCGGTGTATCCCATGGCTTTAAACAGGGAGCGGTGGGGTGCCCGCTCCACGCCTTTTTTTATCAGATCGCTTTTCATTGGTTAGGTCTCCTCAAAAAAAAACCGTTATCGGCCTTTGGGGCTGATAACGGTTTTTGTTTTTTTGGCTTGGTCAGAAAATTAGGCCATTATCAACCCTGTGCCTCGCAGCAGATAAGTACATCTACGACGAGGAGAATAATAAGGCTAATAAGGTTGTTAATGGCGAGAATTTTCTTCATAATTATCTACGTTTTTAAATTTAGAACTATCTACCTATTTGTTATGATTTAAATTGTCAAGCTTTTTTTCTTACAGTTTGCCAACAGCGTCGAAATTTCCCGTGTCTTAGGAAATTGGTGGCAGTCCATAACCCATTATTTTTACCCTGTGAAACTTTTTCATATTTCACCGGAGCCAACATTCCATTATTCCAATATTCCAGTTTAATCGGTTAAGATGGCATGGCTAATTGTTTCTGATCGGCTCCAGAATCAGGGGTTGGGGGATAGAAGGCAGGGGTCAGAGATCAGCGGTCAGGAACAAGGAACCAGAAACCAGGGTAACTACTCAGGTATTTAGGTTGAAGGCTGAAGGCTGAAGTATATCAATCATCTCGCAACGCTCGAATTAAACCATTCAAGACCTTCTCTGTTTCAACAATCTTTGCTTCAAGCAGAGATGAATCCTGGTTGCGCAAGAACCCCAAACGCTTCGACAAACTTAGCTGATTAACAGGTCATTAGGCTGAAGACCGAAGGCTGAAGTGATCT
>JAFCZV010000410.1 GCA_019314155.1 Deltaproteobacteria bacterium | reverse complement strand
CGGCCGACCTCGACCAGTTTGGGCGAGATAATTCACATGGCACAGTCATTGGTGGGAAAGGTCTTGTCCAGCTGTGACATTATGCCGCCGATGGCCGGTGACTTTTCTGCGAGGTGAACATAAAACCCGGAATCCGCTAAATCCAGAGCAGATTGCATTCCTGTAATTCCGCCTCCCACAACCAGTACCGATCCGGTTATATCTTTGGACATGGTTTAATTCTCCTGATGAAAATATAGCATAATTCTAATGATATTCGTTTTTGATGGCCTTGCAAACGGTCAAAAAAGGCCTTTTTTACGAGAATGTTTTGTGTTTAGCATAAAAAGGAATTACTATATAGTGTAAAAAAGCATGTCAATAAAATTTGACGGCTTCGTAAAAAGTCTGATTTTGCTCGCTCCGCAAGTAATTTTGGGATTCATGACTCGCCTGGCTAAATTGCAAGAACTCGGGCTAACGCCCTCAAACAGCTTGCAATTTTTAACGCCAGACTCATCATGAATCTTTTTACGAAGCCATCAAATTAGAGCTTGGTTTTTCGTCTTCTTGACGGTGTCGAAATGTTGGATTGTCATCCTAAAACTCGGAAGGGCGTATCCAAAAATTTTGTCATAAAAAGCAAAAATTTACAACCAAGGAACGCATTATGAAAAATTATAAACACAAAGTGTTTGAAACTTCAGAATTCCTGGAAAAACATATCAAAAAATTACCTCAAGTTGGGCTCATAACCGGCACCGGTCTCGGAGAAAGTTCGAAATTTTTAGATATATCGATATCCTTTGAATATGATGATATTCCGCATTTTCCCACATCAACGGTTGAGAGCCATTATGGGAGGCTTCTTTTCGGAGAAATTAGGGATAAACAGATCATGGCTATGCAGGGGCGTTTTCATCTTTACGAAGGCTATTCACCCCTCGAAGTGATCTTCCCCATACGGGTGATGCAGGAGCTAGGTGTTAAAACGCTCATCCTTTCAAATGCCGCCGGCGGTCTGAACCCAGAATTTAAAATCGGTGACATTATGATCATTAGCGATCATATCAATTTAACCGGATCAAATCCCTTGATCGGTCCCAATGAAGAGCACTGGGGGATTCGGTTTCCGGATATGAATGCGGCCTACGACAAAGGGCTGATGGACCTTGCGAAAAAGGCCGGAAAAGATGAAGGCATCCGTTTGCAAAAAGGGGTATTTGTGGGACTTAAGGGTCCGTCCCTTGAAACGCCGGCCGAAATTCGCTTTCTAAGGAGAATCGGTGCCGATGCCGTAGCTTTTTCAATCATACAGGAAGTCATTGCCGCGATTCATGCAGGGATAAAGGTGCTCGGCCTTTCCACCATAACTAATGTGCATGATCCGGATCAACCTGTTCCCGCAACAGTTGAAGAGATTATTGCCGTGGCCGAACAGACCGCTCCAAAGCTTGAAGCGATTATCAAAAATGTGATTGAAAAAAATTGACCCGGGCATCCTCGGCTTGCCGCAGAAAATCATTAATCGCTGGAAAAAAAGGTTATTGAAAAATCCTCTTGACAGGAGATTCAATAAGTCGATATCATTTTTTCAAAATTGCTCGATGTCGCTCACAAAAGACTTTTTACGAAGCCGTCAAGATTGATATTCTATTATTTTACCATTCCATAATTCCATGTCCCAGTTGAGAATATAATTCTAACTATTCTTTTATATTCAATAGATTGTAGAAATTTTGAAGCATTTTATTAATCCGTACCGGTGAAGAAAGGAGGAGGTTATGCGTCAAATTATCACGTTGTTATTTTCATTATGTCTGGTTTTCATGGCGGCGACTTTTGCATTGGCGGGGGAGTCTCTGGTAGAGACGGTGGCAAAAGGATGCGAAAAAGAACTCAATTCCTATTGCGCTAATGTTACGCCCGGTGAGGGCCGAATCCTGGCCTGTCTGTATGCACATGGGGACAAACTTTCCGGTCAGTGTGAATATGCGCTTTACGATGCTGCGGTCCAACTGGAGCGTGCCGTAGCTGCGTTATCCTACCTCGCCAATGAATGTGACGAGGATTTGGAGAAATACTGTTTATCGGTTACCCCCGGCCAAGGGCGATTGATCGACTGTCTCGAAAAAAATTCCAAGAACATCAGCAAGCGTTGCAAACAGGCCGTCAAAGACGTCGGCCTGAAATAAACCCTAACGTTTTGCAACTATAAGGTAAACAGCGAACACGCCGATAGGCCGACGAGGAACGACCGGCATGCCTGTCTCGACAGCTCATCGGCCGGTGATGCGAATTGTACCTAATTTGAGCGATTGTCGAGTTTGCCGAAGATGCAAGGCATGAGACATACAGCCGTAGTATGCTACTGCAAATGTCTCATAACGCAGCAGATTCGGTAAAATTGGCAATCCCGTAGGGTTTCAAATCGTGACCTTTTCTAACAAATGCAAAATGACCCGACAGGTGAGAAGTTATAAGGCTTTAATTACTATTTAACGATCTAAAACAATTGATTTTATTTTACTCCGTCACTATTTGAAACGCTCAAATTAGGTTGTAGTTATTTATGACACCCAAGACTTGACCTGAACAGATTTTTCCCTGGAGTGTGCGATTATTTCATCAAGATCCAGGGTCAGTAATTTGCGATCTTCCATGACCAGTTTGCCGTTGATCACCGAGTGTGTGACATCGTTTCCACTTGCAGCATAGACCAGATGGGAC
>JAFCZV010000409.1 GCA_019314155.1 Deltaproteobacteria bacterium | reverse complement strand
ATCTGCTGCGATTTCAGCGGATCTTTTCCAGTAACGTTTTGATAAAAGAATCATGTTTGCGCCGGTTGACGCGGCATTACCGAGGGAAATTATCTTTTCAGGATTTACCCTGGGCAGCAGACCGATGCGCATGGCGCTGAGAGGATGGACATAGTTGCCTAGAGCGCCAGCCAAGTATACATCATCGATATCTTCAATGCCGGCCCCCATGGTTTTTAAAAGGATTTTAATGCCGGAAGCTATAGCGGCTTTGGCAAGTTGCAACTCTCGGATATCTTTCTGGGTCAGCAAGATGGGTTTGCCGTCAAGGCTTTCCTGGGGAGAAGCTAAAAGAAAGTCATGGATTTCATTTTCTTGGGTTTGAATCACCCTTGCTGTCATTGAATTTCTTTTTTTGTGCTGATCGGGCGGACAGATCAGGCCCTCTGGATCTACAATACCATGGTGCAGCAACAGGGCAGTTAGGTCTACGAGGCCGCTGCCGCAGAGACCTTTTGGTTTTATGTTCCCAATGACATTGTAGAAAAGGTCGTTTTCTTCAAATCGGAAGCTCTCAATAGCACCCGCCCTGGCGATCATTCCGTGGGAAATCCTCGCTCCTTCCAGTGCCGGACCCGCTGCGGCACTGCAGGTAAGCATTCTGTTTTTATTTCCAAGAAAAATTTCGCTGTTGGTTCCTAAATCCAGACCCAGCACCAGCTTGTCGTCCTGCTCGGCTGCACCGGATGAAAGAATGAAGCCAATTAGATCACCGCCGATATATCCCGATTTGGCAGGCATAACGTAAAGCATGGCATCGGGGTGTAATTTGAGGCCCACATCCTCGGAGCGAAAGGTCATCCCTTCGGTGATTAAAGGAGTAAAAGGGGCCTCGGCAATTCCGCTGGGATCCAAGCTCAGCATAAAATGCTGCATGGTGGTGTTGCCGGCAGCGACCGCAACCAGGATATCTTTCGGTTTTAGCCTAAAGGATTTAAGCAGGCGTTTGGTAATAAGGTTCAAATCTCTTACCAAAAGTTTTTGCATGTGCACCAGATGTTTGGGTTGCCCTTTTATATGTTGAATGCGGCTGATGACGTCGGCCCCGTATTTTCGTTGCGAATTTAATCTGGAAATTACCGCCACTTCCTGGCCTTCTATCAGGTTTACCAGTTTGCCCACCAATGTGCTGGTTCCCAGATCAAATATCAGACCGAATACGCCGCCAATACTATCTTGGGACTGCCATTCCAGCAGATAGTTGTTATGGATAATCGCCGCTCCCTCGAAATTGGTGGTCCTTAAGTTTTTATAAAGAGAAAACAGACAGCGATAGGTTGTCTTTAATTCATGAAATTCAGGGCTTAACACCTCTCTAATGCGCTGAAAATCGGAAAGAGAGTTTTCAAGGCTTGGCGGCGGAATGGTTACCAGACGTCTTTCAATGAGGGGGGAAAGCTCCAAAGAGGGCATGTGTCCATGTTTTAGAATCTGAAAAAATTCTGTCTCACTATTGAGGTCTTCGGTATAGATTGCAAGGTTTTTTCGAATTTTGGTGCGACATGCCAAACGAACCCCTTGCTCCAATTCGTCAGGATCTAAAAGCTCTATGGTTTCTTTTGAAGGCTTGCCAAGGGGGGTAATCACCCTGATTTTGCACTTTCCGCACTTGCCGAGGCCGCCACAATCCCCTTCCAATTCTATTTCCGTATTTTGAAGCGCTTTGTATATGGTATTACCCCTCTGGACTTTAATCCAGGCATCATCCGGCAAAATATTCAGCCACAGCTTTTTTTTTGTTACCTTTTTGGGCGGCTTTCGTTTATTTAGTTCTTTTTGCATGAGGTTATAAATTCTCTTTATAGTCAAAGCCGCTTTTACTCGGGCCGTGAACTCGACCTTCTTTATCGGTTTGGTGATAAAATCGGTGACACCGGCTCTTAAACTTTTTTCAAGCGTTTTATCTGAATCTAAGTCTTCCCCTGTCATCATCAGGATTGGAGTATGGGCAGTGCTTTTGTTCGCTCTAATCTTCTGTGATATTTCATAGCTCTTTATTCCCGGCAATTGAATGTCAAGCATCACAAGATCGGAGGGAGTCTTTTTCATCATCTCCAGAGCCTCTTCTCCTGAATTGACAGTTTGAATATTCTTATAACCGTTCTTAGCGAGCATATTCTTGATCAATTTTTTCATGACAGGATCATCATCTACGATAAGGATTTTCATTCTTGCCAAGTTTTTCATAAAAGTTGCTCCTATCAGAAACTTAAAAATTAGTTAGTGCCCATTTCATAAAGATGGTCGTCCAAGTCCGGATAACACCGCCCATACAAACACAGAATTTCGTCCCCTGCTTTTTTAGCCAGATGGATTTGGTGCAGTATTTCCTTTTTCAGCTTTTGGGGATGATTATGCAGATAAGGGGTGATATAGGTGATGGCGACATTTTGATGAAATCGCTGCGGTTCAATTTGTCTGAGTGCATCACGAAAGACACCACATGCGATGATGCGAATAGACATATTGATTTCCCGGTTTGAGTTATGTATTTACTATTTCTGGGAATTTGCTTTTGATTTCCAGCAATTTTTCAAGACTCAATACAGGTTCGACTTCTTCGAGCCATGTTCGAGCCAGCTCATAGGCATTGGTCAGCGGCGTGGGCTTGCCTTGCTCCTGCCAGCGGTCGAAATTCATGCGAATAGCGAGAGTGGGATAAAAGAACTGT
>JAFCZV010000408.1 GCA_019314155.1 Deltaproteobacteria bacterium | reverse complement strand
GCAAAAGATTTTCCAGTGCCAGCAAATGCGCCTGGGTCAAATCACTGACATGGATATAATCCCTTACACAGGTTCCATCAGGTGTGGGATAGTCTGTACCATAAACCCTGATATTCTCACGTTCCCCGGATGCAACTTCCAGAATCAGAGGAATCAGATGGGTTTCATGGGTATGCATTTCGCCGATAGTGCCGGATTCATCCGCCCCGGCTGCATTAAAATATCTCAGACTGATGTATTTCAAGCCATAGGCGGAATCACAGTCCCGAAGCATCCTTTCCACGGCGAGCTTGCTGGCGCCATAAGGGTTGGTGGGGTTGCACGGATGCGTCTCCGCAATGGGCACTTCAACCGGTTCTCCATAAACCGCAGCCGTAGAGGAAAAAATAAACCGTTTGATATCATGCCGAATCATTGCTCTTAAAAGCGTTGTGGTCGAAGCCATGTTGTTATGATAATACTTCAAAGGATCTTCCATGGACTCACCCACCAGCGAAAACGCGGCAAAGTGCATGACCGTTGAAATCCGGTGGGCTGAAAATAATCGATCCAACAAATCCGAATCACCGAGGCTGCCTTCCACAAAATCACCTCCGGTCAGGAGTTCTCGGTGGCCTGTGGAAAGATCATCCAAAATCACCACATCGTAACCCGACTCAATCAGGTCCTTGACCATGTGAGACCCGATATATCCGGCACCGCCCACAACCAGAATTTTGCTTTTTTTCATTTTCACTCGACCCCTGGAATCCTCGACCCTTTTTTTTTAAGCATTTCACTCGAGCCCTTGAACCCTTGAATCCTTGAATCCTTTTTTTTAAATATAATGGGTTTTAATCCAGGTCTGATACTCCCCGCTTCTTACGCGCTCTACCCATCTGCGGTTGTCCACATACCATTTTATGGTTTCGCGAATTCCGGTTTCAAGGGAAGCTTCCGGGCTCCAGTTCAATTCCTGATTCAATTTGGTAAAATCAATGGCGTATCTCCGGTCATGACCGGGCCGGTCTTTGACAAATTGGATCCGGTTGTCGTTCAACCGGTTTGTTTCATCCAAAATATCACAAATCATTTCCACGATTTTAATGTTCTCCATTTCAATGTTGCCCCCGACATTATAGGTCTCTCCATTCTTTCCGTTTTTCATGATGGTCCAGATGGCGGTGCAGTGATCCCTGACAAAGAGCCAATCTCTTACATTTAGGCCATCTCCGTAAACCGGCAGGCTTTTTCCTTCAAGGGCATTTAGAATTATCAGGGGAATAAGTTTTTCCGGGAACTGGTAGGGGCCGTAATTGTTCGAACAATTGGAGATCGTCATTGGGAGGCCGTAGGTCTTATGATATGCCCGCACCAGATGATCGGAAGACGCTTTGGAAGCGGAATATGGACTGTTGGGCTTATAAGGCGTATTTTCAGTAAAATAGCCCTCTCTGCCCAAGCTTCCGTAGACCTCGTCCGTACTGATATGGTGAAAACGAACGATGTCTTTCAGCCGTGATCTGCAACACTCCAGAAGATTGAACGTCCCCATAATATTGGTCTGAATAAAGGCATCCGGTTTTACGATAGATCGGTCCACATGGGATTCAGCGGCAAAGTGACAAACGCTGTCGATTTGATATTTGCCAAATATCCCTGCCATTTTGGCAGCATCACATATGTCCGCTTTGATAAAAACATACCGTTCTGGAAAATCTTTTTCAATATCAATCAGATTTTCCGGATTGCCGGCATAAGTCAATTTGTCGACATTCACGATCCGTCCGGTAAAATCGGATTCCTTGAGCAGATACCGGATGAAACATGTACCGATAAAACCGGACCCGCCTGTAAGCAGTATGTTCTTCATAAGCTCACACGTCCTTTTCAATCTCTTTTAGCAAACTTGATTTTTTAAGAACCGATACCATTGGGGTGAAATTTTTGCAAAACAATTTGACTCCTTTTAAGGGATCAAGTTATAGAGTCACGAAAAGATAGCCGGATACTGCGTGCCATCGAAATAAAGCATCCCCCCGCTAAGCGGGGCAGGCAGGGCCCATCGGAGATCCCGCTTCGCGGGGGAGGAGCCGGCTTTGGTTTCACCCCATAGGGGTGTGATTAACATCTCATTGCACGTGGTTGGAAGGCTGGAATATTGGAATACTGGAATATTGGGCATTAAAAGCGAAAGATATCTTATTTTAATCACAGGGTTCAAAACGCAGAACCCGGATTCCAGCACTGCACACCTCTTGTCGTTATGTATATAAAAATAGATAGAATTCCACTAAACCCATTACTCCTACACTCCATTATTCCAATATTCCAGTTTAACCGAATTAAGATGGCATAGCCAATTGTTTCTGAACGTGCCCAGATAACCAAGTTTTTCAAGCTTAAATAAACGTATAACATAAACGGATAAACATGTCTTCATTAGATATTCTTGCAGATCGATATTTATACTACCTGGCTTTCGAAAAGGGACTTTCGGAAAAAACCATTGAATCGTACAGCAGGGATTTATCCAGGCATCTCCAATTTCTCAGACAAAAAAAAATTAAAAATATCGCCAATGCCGGCACCCCATTGATATTAAAACACCTGATCGCCTTGAGAGACGCCGGCCTGGGATCGAGGTCATGTGCCAGACACCTGGTTACGCTAAGAGGGTTTTACAGGTTCCTTGTCCAGGAGAAAGTGCTTGAGTACGACCCCGCCAGACTTATCGATCTTCCCAAAAGCGGACTTAAACTACCGGATGTCCTTTCCGTTGCAGAGGTCGAACTTCTGTTAAACGTTCCAGATACCGATACCCATCTTGGAAAAAGAAATGCAGCCATGCTTGAACTCCTTTACGCCGCAGGCTTGAGGGTTTCAGAACTTGTCAATCTGAAATTTCTCGATATAAACCTAGAAGCCTGTTTTGTCCGGGTCATGGGAAAAGGATCAAAAGAAAGGATCATACCCTTTGGCATACACGCAAAAAAGAAAGTCGAAGACTACATAAACACAGCCAGGCCATTGCTTTTAAAAGACCGCGTAAGTCGCTATCTGTTTGTTGCAAGAGCCGGAAAACCAATGACCCGACAGGGTTTCTGGAAACTTCTAAAACAGTATGGACTACGATCGGGAATCAAAAAAAAAATAACGCCCCACAGTTTAAGGCACTCGTTTGCCAGTCATCTTCTGGAAGGCGGTGCTGACTTGAGAACCGTCCAGGTGATGCTGGGCCATGTCGATATTTCTACCACCCAAATTTATACCCACGTCGCTCGTGACCATCTCAGGAAGATACATGAGAAGTATCACCCGAGAGGGTAATCGGAAGCCGATTAGTTGTAGTTAATTAGTGTAAAATAAGTGGGTCATCTCCAATTGAGCAGGGGTGATTATAGAGGGTTCAAGGAGTCAAGGGTTCGAGGGGTCAAGTGAAAGGCTAAAGAACAGAAGGACAAGGATTCGAGGATTCCCTCCGGGCCCGCTTCCTGCCCGTAGGACATACAGGCCGGAGGGTAGGCCCTATGGGCCGGAGGCAGGATTCAAGGGCGGCAGAGTTTATTCAATAAATTTAGGCAATTCCCCGTTAAGCACGGGATAAATAGGCATTTTAGTTCACTTCCCCGTTAAACATTTGTAACTACTCAGGTATTTAGGTTGAAGACTGAAGGCTGAAGTATATCAATCATCTCGCAACGCTCGAATTAAACCATTTAAGACCTTCTCTGTTTCGACACCCGCCGAATGCCC
>JAFCZV010000407.1 GCA_019314155.1 Deltaproteobacteria bacterium | reverse complement strand
ATGAGAGTACCGATGCGAGGCACAGGGGCGGATCATTCTGTAGTAGTGATGAAGTCTCTGTAATGGAGATGGAGCGAAGGGGATGAGTCAGCTCGAAGAAAGATTCAGCCAACCCCGCCAAAGCGGGGGAGGAGCTAATTTCTTTCTGCGTCGGCTTAATGCTGAGAGGCGTTAAGTTCATGGCTGACAGGAGCCGGATGAATCGAGAGGTTCATGTCCGATTCTGTGAGGGCCTGGGGGTGAAATTCCCCTGGGCTACTCGACTCTGAGATTTTTAGGTTTTGGGCAAACCACAATATCTGGGATTCCACATAATTTCAAAAAATCAACACTATCTGTTGTAATCCACGCTGGTTAAATGGTATTAATCATCAAGCACTCTGGCAAGTATTGTTGACTTTAGATATTTCCATCAATCACCATCTTTTGGACATGAAGATTTATTAGCGAAATCAGCGATTTTGCCCTCTATCCGCCAACCCCAACATATAGTAGTTTTGCAGTCTTCAGCAGGTGATTTATCGCAGGCTTGCTCGGCGACCTATAGTACCTTGATTTTAAATAGATATTTGATATGACAATCAGGCAAGATGCTTTAATACAATACTGCATGTAGTTACCGCACCTACTAACCTGCGGTGTAATTCCATTTATCGGCTTCATCTTCAGACCCAATAAGAGGAGGAACAATGTGGCTGCAACAATTTAGAAATATGGCTGTAATGATAACTATCTTGCTCATGATGGGGGGCTGCGCATCTTTGCCGACCGATTTTGAACGGACGGAAACCCACGCCTACACAGATACGGACAATACCCGTATTGGCCAAGCCAGCCAGGCTGAAAAACTCGCCCATCCGGGACAATCCGGATTCCATTTACTGGGTAACGGTCTGGATGCTTTTGTTGCCCGGGCCGCATTGGCGCGGGCCGCTGACCGAAGTATCGACACGCAGTATTACATGATCCATAACGATGTTGTCGGCAGCCTGTTTATCGATCAACTGCTCAAAGCTGCGGCCCGTGGGGTTCGCGTCCGGTTGCTTGTAGATGATATCGACCAGGGCGGCCGGGATTTTGGCACAGCGGTTTTGGACAGTTATCCCAACATAGAAGTGCGCATATTTAACCCTTTCGGACGGAATACCGGCCGGACCGTGCAATATGTAACCGGGTTCGGCAAGCAGACACGCCGCGGACACAATAAGTCATTTACGGTCGATAGCCAGGCGACAATCCTGGGCGGGCGTAATATTGGTGACGAATATTTTGAGGCGGATCCGGAATTCGCGTTCCTAGACATAGATGTTCTGTCAGTCGGACCGGTTGCCCAGAGTGTCGCGGCGTCCTTTGACCTGTACTGGAACAGCGCGTTGAGTTATCCCATTTCCGTGTTGGTTGATAAACTGCCAACACCCCAGGAAATCGATCAGCGTAGAAAAGAATTTGACGACTTTATCGCCCAACAGGCCGATTCAGAGTACGTTCAGCACTTAAAGAATTCAGATCTGGCAAACAACATCAAACAAAGCCAGGTGGACTATTACTGGGGGAACGGCAATGTGA
Source organism: Deltaproteobacteria bacterium (assembly GCA_019314155.1). Taxonomy (GTDB): domain Bacteria; phylum Desulfobacterota; class Desulfobacteria; order Desulfobacterales; family UBA11574; genus JAAXQD01. The sequence goes on along the minus strand of JAFCZV010000407.1, from coordinate 1,151 downwards.
TTGCCGATGACCCGCAGAAACTGACCCATGCTACCGATGATACCCAATATCACCTGTCCAAACAACTCAAGCCCTACCTAATGGACATTGAAAAGGAGTTAATCATTTTATCGCCTTATTTCGTTCCAGGCAAACCGGGCGTGGCCTTTTTTAAAACACTTCGTGAGAAAGGCGTTCGCGTGAAGATCCTGACCAATTCGCTTTCGTCCACGGATGTCGCCGTGGTGCATGCGGGGTATTCAAAGTACCGCAAAGACTTGCTGCGCATGGGCGTAGAACTATACGAACTGAACAAAAATATGAACAAAAAAGAGCGCAAGGAGATCAAAGAAGGCGGTGTCGGCCGCTCCAAAGCCAGCCTCCATGCAAAATCATTTGTATTTGACCGCGAAAGGGTATTTATCGGTTCATTTAATCTTGATGCCCAGTCGAGAATTCAAAATACGGAAATCGGTGTAGTATTCGAATCAGCAGATATCGCCAACAATATAGCGGAAAGTTTTGACCAAAATATCAATCAGGCCGCTTTCAGGCTGGAGCTTAAAACGTATGAAAACGGATCTGAAAAAATCTTCTGGCACGGGCTGGTTGATGGAAAACAGAAGACCTTTGACGTTGATCCTTACACCGGTTTCTGGAAACGGTTCGGTATCGGCTTTATGAGTATTCTGCCTATCGAATCTCTGTTGTAAAGCGTCTTTTGTAAAAGTAAGAATTCGGTCCCAGGGGATCAAATTTTATGGGATAAAATAAAGCATTCGAGTTTATGACTTCAATTCTCGCACTTTTAGAGCTTTTCGATATTAAAAGCTACGATATGGATTATTGAACTGGCATGGCTGGTGATATCTGCAATTTATCGCCACGGCATAAAATCCCTTAATGAATTTGATATCTTATGAGTATCACACTTGGATAACGCCTCCTTTTTCAGCCTGGATTGAGGCAGGAGAAATCAATATATTGTGGTCTAATTTTTAACCGGTTTGCCGGTTTTTGTGAGCCTGCCTTGTTGATGAATGATGGTGATCCCGAAAATCGTGAGTATTGGATTCAAATCATCACTACGATTCCTGAAATATCATCTACAGATCACAGCTCCAACCAAACCACTGATAAGAGAATAATCACGATCTTTTGTCAAAAAAGCC
>JAFCZV010000406.1 GCA_019314155.1 Deltaproteobacteria bacterium | reverse complement strand
GATAATTGAATCTTGACTCAGAAAATATTCTATACATCTCAGGAAAGGCGCTGTTCTGTGCGGTATCTGTTGCGCTAACGATTTCATAAGGGATCTTCAAATCCGGTGTGAGGCGCTAAAACCGTCTCGGGTGGGTTCGATTCCCATGCACTTCCGCCACATTTTTTCCTCGTTGTTCCCTGCCCCCTAAAGCCAACCGATAACATCCGAAAAAATATTCGCGTATAAACAGGAGCAGATTTCTAAAAAAATCAATATTGTTTTATTCACGTTTTGTCAAACCCATTTCCCACTTGATTACTCTCTTGACGTCGCCCAGCGGCAAATTGAAACCGATCTTACTCGAGCGTTGCACCTAAAATCTATGAGATTGGCAATTTTTTTCAATATCATGGGTTACCTTTTTAAAGGTACTTAAATCGGCATTGCAACAGAACCGGGCGATTTTATTCGCTTTATGGATTTGCCGGTGCACAATATATGGTAATTTATTTTAATAAGCCACAATATATCCTAATTCAACTAAATTATATATAATTTATATATAATTTAGCTTGACACCAACAAATTGCAACTTCATGATATGATTATTAATTATTCCGAAAAAAAATGTTTCCATAAAATTTCAGAACTTAACACGGTGCTTGGCGATCGAACGGACACAAAGCCCCTTTTCTTTTTAGATTCATTGGATAGGAAAAGAGGCTCTATAATATTTGTGAATTTATGGCATCATTTATCAAAGACAATGGCGGCCGGCGCTTGGGAATTGATCGTCGACAATTCTCCTATACCATACATATCCCCGAACGCAGAGCCGGCAAGGAGAGGAGATCCGGGCTTGACAGAAGATTAAAACCGAGACGTTCGAATTGACCCTACCGCAAGGGAATGGGACATATGTCAATTTAACCCTTTGATCATTTAGGGTTTAATTATTTTTTAAAACGAAAGGGGTCAACAACTGGAGGGAGATTGCCACTCATGATCGAAATGTTAAGAAAAACATTTGAAGCCAATCCAGGGAAATCGACCATCGTATTAAACACCATCTGTTCAGACTGCGGGAACGATATAATCATCCATATCACATCGACATCCGGCGGATTTGGCTTACAGGGGGGCGCTTTATTTGATCGGCCCCCAGACGGATACTTCGCGAAGTGTTCGGATTGTTACAAGGTCAACGCAAAAATAAAGAATCTTAATGTGCCAAAATTCGCTCGTGCCTATTAGTTTGTACCATATTAATTTTGGCTGACTTTCCGATAAAAATTAGTACGCTTTCTCGATTCGATTTCCGGCAAGCAACATCTCTTGTTCCACAGACCTCATTTACGACCTGTACTTGAACCTACTTTTGATCGCAGTTTTTCATGTAGAATAAACAACCGTCCATATTTTATCTTGCAGGAGATTATGCAATGTTTGAAATGGGCCGTATGAAATCACTTTTCATCTTGATAGAAAATACACAAAAGGAGGTTGCGATATGAAACATTTGATATTGTCATTGTCATTACTTATCTCTTTTTATTCGGCAAATGTCTTTGGTCAGTGTATAAAAGGTGATTGTGATAATGGACAAGGCATTTATAAGTATTCCCATAGCACCAAATATGAGGGACAGTGGAAAAACGGCCAGTTAAACGGGCAAGGGATTCTAACCTATCCGGATGGCAGTAAATATGTGGGACAGTGGAAGGCTAATCAACGACATGGGAAAGGTGCTTATATTTATTCTGACGGCAGTAAATATGTGGGGCAATTTGAGGCTAATCAACGGCATGGGAAAGGCACCTATATCCATTCTGATGGTAGTAAATACGTGGGGCGGTTTAAGGCCGGCCATCGAAACGGAAAAGGAACTTATACCTTTTCTGATGGCAGTAAATATGTAGGACAATGGAAGAACAACTCCTTCGTTGAGGCCCTTAAATCCGGTGATTCATATAAACCCTCTTCAAAAAATATTGCCGAAAAAAAATCCCGGAAAGCTGAATCATTCAAGTCTTCAAAAGTTTCCAGGAAATTGTCGAAGAAGCATTATCACACGGTCAATTCAGGTGAGTCACTTTGGGGCATCAGCCGCCGGTATGGTTTGACGGTGAAAAATATACGAATTCTTAACAAGCTGAACAATAAATCTGCAATTTATCCTGGGCAGAAACTTTTAGTCACGCTTTAAACAAAAATCGACGTTCGGCGTTGAACGTTCGATGTTCGATGTTCAAATTGTTGCATCTGAAATTACGACTAAACTTTCATATCACGTTGAAATTACGTATACAGGTCAGGAGTTCTGAAATGAGTGAAATCGAAGATGCTGGGGAACTTTTAGGAAACCAGCATACGATTGCCTGTGCTAACCGGCCATTAAAAGCTCATTTGAAACCAGATTGACCAATCCCCATATGGCGTCCGCCGAAAGATGGCGCTCAATAGATCGATCAAAAAGAACTGACAGGTGCGGCTCAAATTCATCGTCTCCTTCCCACAAGAGGTAATAAAGGGGAATCTTTGGGAGAGGTGAAGGTCTCTGCCGAACCGTTTTAAAATAGGACCTGTTTTAAGGGTATGAGGCCCCTGAAAAAAATGAGCGTCTTTAAGGTCGCTGACACTGATCATTTCTCTGCCGATCAGATCATGAGTTACATTCAGCAGATAGACCAGGACCACCAGTTCCAAAAGGGAGTGGTCTATTTTTTCACGCCGGTCCGGGTATATTCGCCAGAGACACCGGTTTTCAATGTCCACCAGAACATCCTGGTTTAAAAAAAGAATCAGCAATCCCCCTGAATCATGGGATATGGCAAGGGAACATTCGCACACCCGGTTCATATCAATTTTTTTTAAATCATCCCAGTACTTGGGAGGGACTTTTATCACATCATTTTTAGATTTCTTAGGCATACCAACATACTTTCATTTTAATTGACCGGAGCGCACCCCGTGAACATGTACCTCATTTCAGTTCAAGCCTGGCCACGGACTCGATGTGATATGTATGTGGAAACATGTCAACAGGCTGGACTTCCGGAACAGCGTAACTGTCTTTCAACATATCAAGATCTCTTGCCATGGTAGAGGGATTGCAGGACACATAAACAATTCTTTCAGGAGCCATATCAATAATTCGGCGGACAACACCCTTGTGCATCCCGGCCCTGGGAGGGTCAATAATCATCACATCAGGGCTGGACGCAAGTTTTTTAAGCCCTTCTTTTATATCTCCAAGGATAAAGTTGCAATTTAAAACCCCGTTCAAGCGACAGTTGTTCCTTGCGTCGTTTACCGCACTTTCAGCGATTTCCATGCCAATCACTTTTTTTGCGGACCCGGATAAATATATGGCAATAGCTCCTGTGCCGCTGTAGAGATCCAGAACCGTCTCCTGCTCCGTTAAGCCTGCATATTCCTTTACGGTTTTGTACAAACGTTCAGCACTTCGGGTATTGGTCTGAAAAAATGAGTTTGCCGATATCTCAAACTCGAAATCGCCGATTTTATCTTTTATACAGGTAAGCCCGGAAAGCGGAATTTCACGTTCGCCTATAGCAACCCCGGCTTTGCGCGAAGTGACATTGTTTACCACCGATACGATTTGAGGATAAGTTTCCATCAGCTTATCAGAAAGCGGCTGTACCACGTTCCGATCTTCTTTTGCCGTGATAATGTTTACCATCCATTGGTCGTAAGCCACAGAATGTCTCAGCATAAGATAACGCCAAAAGCCAAGGTATCCAGAACTTTGTAAAATGTCCCCGACACATGAAGTCCGAGGGCAAAACCCCTGTCAACATCCTCTTGGTCCATTTCGTCCGGCAACAGCCATCTACGGTCGGAACAAGAGAACTCCATTTTGTTACGATATTCAAAAATCAAAGGGGAGGCCGTTGTGGGATGCACTATTGTGTCGTGAATATTTCCGATATGTTTAAGGGATTCCTCAACATGCTGTTGTTTATAAACCAGTTGTTTATCGTAACTTAAAAACTGCCACTTGCAGCCGCCGCAAAAACCGCTGTAGATGCATGGAGGATCGACCCTGAACGGTGAGGCTTTTAAAACCGTTTCAACACGGGCTTCTGCATACTGTTTTTTTCT
>JAFCZV010000405.1 GCA_019314155.1 Deltaproteobacteria bacterium | reverse complement strand
CCAAATTACCATTGGGAAGTCTCGTTCTGTTTAATTACCATACCAATTTCCCTTGAGAGCCATGCGGAAATCCTGTACATAGGCTAAAGGTGAACGCGTTGACAACATATTAAAGAAGTAATCGATGGGGGCTAAGATTATTAAACCGAAAATCATCATCATCTGCGGTCCAACAGCTTTGGGAAAGACCGCCATCGCCATCAGCCTTGCAGAAACTTTCAACGGCGAGATTGTCGGCGCCGATTCAATGCAGGTGTATAAATATATGGATATCGGCACGGCAAAGCCGACGCATGATGAACAGTCGCGTGTTACCCACCACATGATAGATATAGTTGTTCCGGACGAACATTTCGACACCAAGGCGTATGCGAGGCTGGCCCGTGAAAAGGTCACGAAACTCAACTCCCGGGGTATTACCCCTTTTATTGTCGGCGGGACAGGACTTTATATCAAAGCACTCCTGCACGGTCTGTTTGAAGCCGGAGAATCAGATCCCCTAATACGGAGCCGTTTAAAAGAAGAGGTTAAAATTTACGGCTCGGCGTTCTTGTACAAACGATTAAGTCGGAAAGATCATGATACTGCAAAAAAAATACACCCGAATGATGCCTACAGGATAATAAGAGCTCTTGAAGTACACGAGTCCACAGGAAAAACCATGGCCCAATTGCATCGTGAACACAGTTTTAAAGATAATCCGTTTGATTTTTTGAAAATCGGCCTTCATATAAATCGAGATATACTTTACGATCGCATCAACCGGCGGGTAGATGCGATGATCGACACCGGCTTTGTTGGCGAAGTTACAGGACTGCTGGAAATGGGATACGCGTCCCACCTTAAATCGATGCAGTCCATCGGTTACCGTCACATGGTCGATTTTATTCAAGGTCGTTACGAGTGGAATGAAACCGTACGAACCTTAAAACGGGATACTAGAAGATATGCAAAACGTCAACTGACATGGTTCAAAGCTGATTCCGACATTATATGGACTGAACCGAGACAGTTATCGGAAATCCGGAGCCGGATAGAAAAATTTTTGAACGCAAAGTAAAGAATCCCCCGCTAAGCGGGGCAGGCAGGGCCCATCTTAGATCCCGCCATGCGGAGAAGGACCCGGCGTTGTTTTCACCCCATAGGAGTGTGATTAACATCTCATTGCACGTGGTTGGAAGGTTGGAATATTGGAATATTGGGTTGAAAATCAGAATGTTGTCCAATTTGATAATATCAAAATGCCCAGGTATTTTATGAAGTTGGCGGCAGTCCGTAACCCATCATTCCATCACTCCACCATTCCATTATTCCCGTCGCAATAATTTACGGGTATAGCCAATTGTTTCTAACATGGCCCAGAGAACCAGGTTTTTCAAGATTAAACAAAAACATATCAATAGGTAAACTATCATGAGAATAGCCATCGCACAGATTAATCCGATCATCGGTGATTTTGACTACAATTTTAACCGGATAAAGAATTTTTCAGATCAAGCCATCCAGCTTCGATGCGATCTGGTGGTCTTTTCAGAGCTTGTTATTACAGGATACCCGCCGCGGGATCTTCTTGAAAGAAAGGATTTCGTCGATGCCAACCTTGCCTGTTTGGACAGACTCATCAGGTCAATCCGGGGTATCGGTGTTATATGTGGATTTGTGGACAGAAACGCCACTGACAAAGGAAAACCTCTTTATAATTCTGCCATTCTTTTTGAAGACAGCAACATCCTTCATAAGGTTCATAAACAGTTGCTGCCGACATATGACATATTCGATGAAAGGCGGTACTTTGAGCCCGGCGGGGAAAACTCGCCGTATCCGTACAAAGGCCACAGGCTAGGAATTACCGTTTGTGAAGACGCCTGGAACGACGAAGATATTTTCCAAAGAAGGATTTATGACACGGACCCTGTCGCTCAATTCATCCAGGCAGGCGCCGATCTGGTTATTAACATATCCGCATCTCCGTATTATCTGGGGCGCAAAAAATTCAGATGGAATATGTTCAAGTTTATGTCCCGTAAATATAACGTCCCATTTATGTTTGCCAACCAGGTCGGCGGCAATGACAGCATTCTCTTTGATGGATCGAGCACAGCGTATGATAAAAACGGAAAGGCCGTGGCAAGAAGCGCCGATTTTGAAGAAGACCTTGTGGTCTTTGATTCAAAAACGTTAAAAGCTCAGCCAATCAACATCCATGAAACATCAAAATCGGATACGGAAGCCATTTTCAAAGGGCTTGTCATGGGAACCCGTGACTACGTTACAAAGTGCGGTTTTTCAAAGGTTGTTCTGGGCTTAAGCGGCGGTATAGATTCAGCCCTGACAGCGTGTATTGCAGTATCGGCCTTAGGACGGGAAAATGTTTCGGCCGTCTTTATGCCGTCTCAATACACGTCTAAAGAAAACTTTGAAGATACGGAAAAACTTTCCGAAAATCTGGGCATCGAGCAGACCCGGATTCCCATAGACAGCTTATTTAAAGAATTTTTAAAATTACTTTCACCTGCTTTCAAGGATACCGAACCCGGGATTACGGAACAGAACATTCAAGCCAGAATCAGAGGCACCATCCTCATGGCCCTGTCCAACAAACATGGCGCCTTAGTACTCTCCACGGGCAACAAGTCCGAACTCGCCGTTGGCTACTGTACGCTATATGGAGATATGACCGGAGGACTGGCCGTAATTTCAGATATTCCAAAAACAATGGTCTATGATCTT
>JAFCZV010000404.1 GCA_019314155.1 Deltaproteobacteria bacterium | reverse complement strand
TAGTAGCCTTTGGCTACGACGGCTGAAAGCGACTCCATAACTTCCCCGTTTAATACGGGATAAATAGGCATTTTAGATCACTTTAGATCACTTTTAACTTGTTTGGCTTTCAGGAAAACAATCCCCTTCCAGGGGGAGCCCAAAGCCGGGCCCTCTGGACCCGGATATTTACTATGCTTAGTGTCTTTGTGTCTTAGTGGTGAAAAGAAAAAGTTCTGCCAAATATTACAAGAAAATTACTATTAAGACGCTAAAATCGAAAGTTGCCAAAAGAAGGATCGCCGATAGGCTTAAAAAGACTCACCTCAAACGCCATGGCCAGCCAGTTGCGAATTTCAGAAAATTTTAAGACCCTGTCATTCAAAAGACGCCCGCCACAGTAAAAGGGATGGGCTTCCCCGTCGTATTTTGTTATCAGTTCCTGGCTGAAGGCTTCTTTTTCCGATTCGCTCATGGGGTTTTTCTGCCTGTCACGTTTTCGTTCTTCGATGGAGAGCAATACCCCAGCCGCACTCCGCCCGCTCATGACAGATGTTCTGGCCCTCATTGTGGAGAAGAGAAAATGAGGCCTGTACGCCCTGCCGCACATTCCGTAATTGGCAGCCCCGTTATCCGGTCCGATTACAAGTTGGATGCGGGGAACCTGAGCGCATGAAACCGCCCTCACCATGTCTGCGCCATATTTGCCGATACCCATATGTTCCGATTCGGATCCCACCATAAAGCCGGGAGAACTCTGAATAAAAAGAAGCGGAATTTTTTCCTGGCTACAGCGGACAATCCATTCTGTGGCCTTTCGCGCTGCTTCAAAAAATATAATGCCGACTCCGTTGGATGCCACAACGCCGATGGGCAGTCCTTTTATGCGCATTTTACCGGTTACGATATTATCGCCGCGCCCGGGTGCATAATCCTTTTTGTATTCGGAAAAGACGCTGTCATCGGCAATCGCTCCCAGAAATGCACGAACATCGATCCCCTGGTAAACGGACTCCGGCAGGATTTCATAAACCGATGTTTCCGGAACTTTTGGCGGGGTTTCGGCATAGCGGCGGAACTGAAGTTTCTGGGGGGGCTCCAGCATGAGGATTTCTCTGACACGCGCAATGGCTTCCTCCTGATTGGAACAAAAATGATCTGCGCCGCCTGAAATTTGCGTATGTACTTTTGCCCCGCCAAGGTCCTCGGCAGAAATGGTCTCACCGGTTGCCATTTTTACAAGAGGGGGACCGCCCAGAAAACTGTAAGATAGTTTGTCGATCATTACCGATTCACAGGCCATAAAAACGATGTAGGCTCCTCCAGCAGTATTGCCGCCGGTACTCATGGTAATCTGTTTTAGGCCCATTGCCGACATCCGGGCCATATTATAAAACATGGATCCGAAATGCTGGTCATCGGGAAAAACTTCAGCCTGCATGGGGAGGAAGGCGCCGCCTGAATCAGCGATATAAACGCAATTCAATCCACACCGTTCGGCAATGGCCTGGGCCCTCATATGCTTTTTGAGGGTAATTGGAAAATATGTGCCAGCCTTTACACGGCTGTCGTTGGCTAAAATCATGGACCAGTTGCCGTGGATTTTTCCCAGGCCTGTTACAAGGCCCCCGCCGGGAACATCCATAACCCCCGGATAATCCATTCCGAAACCGGCGATACGGCTGAGCTCAAAGAACTCGGTCTCCGGGTCGATGAGTTTTTCAATAAGTTCTCTGACCGGACGTTTGCCCTGTTTAACCAGTCTTTCGACGGCTTTTTCACCCCCCGGCCACATGGCCTGTTTAACCCGTTCGTCGAGTTTTTTTTCTTCATTTTCCCAGAACGATCTATTGGTCATAAGATTTCCTCTCAATCTTGATAGTTCCGTAAAAAATAAAAATTTAAAGGTAAAAAGCAAAAAAACGGTTATTTCAGAAACCTTTAATCTTTCACCTTTTACCTTTCACGTTTCACGAATTTATTATTTCCCTTTAAATACCGGTTTCCTTTTTTCTTGAAACGCGGCAAGGCCTTCGAGTCGGTCCTCTGTTGGAATGGTTACCCAATATGCATTCGATTCAATACCAAGACCCGTGTGAAGATCGGTTTCGAGCCCGTAGTTGATGGCATACTTGGCCTGTTCAATGGCGATTGGCCCGGTTTCACAGATCATGGCGGCCATTTTCTGACATTCCTCCAGGAGCGATTCCTGATCACATATTTGATTGACAAGCCCGATCTGAAGGGCTTCCCGGGCGTCCACTCGACGACCGGTAAATATGAGTTCCTTGGCTTTGCCGCGTCCGATCAGCCTTGGAAGTCTTTGTGTGCCGCCGGCTCCCGGAATGATGGCAAAACGGGTTTCCGTAAGACCCATCGAGGCGTTCATGGCCGCGACCCGAATGTCGCAGGCAAGGGCAAGTTCCGTTCCGCCGCCGAGGGCGACGCCGTTTATGGCTGCAATCACAGGTTTATTGAGGTGCTCGATGGCCGTAAAAAGATTTCTTATGGTGAAAATGAATTCCTTTACCTGAAGTTCGTCAAAAGTGGTTCTTTCTTTCAAATCTGCGCCGGCACAGAAGGCCTTCCGGCCGGCTCCCGTAATGATGACCACACGAACTTTGTTGTTAAATTTAAGTGCATCGACCTGCTCTTTAAGAGAATGAAGCAATGCAAAATTAAAAGAATTCATCACCTTGGGTCGGTTTAGCGTAAGAACTGCGATGCCGTCCTTTTCTTCCGCCAAGAGGG
>JAFCZV010000403.1 GCA_019314155.1 Deltaproteobacteria bacterium | reverse complement strand
ACCTTCTTTGCTGATCTATGCTCGGAATCAGTGTCCATTTATACCACAAAATAACACATGTTTTTAAAAAGTCACGACCTTTGGATGAGATTGGGTGTTGAAGAATTTCCGAGATGTATTAATACCCTTTCGGCATATTATTCAACTGGTCCAGTGTAAAAACCGGACCGTCTTTACAAACATATTCTTTACCGATGTTGCACCGGCCGCATATTCCAATGCCGCATTTCATACGCATTTCAAGGGACATGATAATATGATCATGGGAATAGTCCAGCGTATCTAAAACCGGCTGGGTAAACTTAATCATAATGGGAGGTCCGCAGACAATGGCATAGGTGTCCGGGTTGCCGGGGGGGGCCTTCTGATCGGTAATGGTGGGGACAAAGCCGATATTATATTTCCAGTTTGGATCGTCAGTAGCATCCACTGTAATATGCATGTTGATATCGTCGCGTTTTTCCCATTCGGCCAGTTCGTCCCTGTAAAGAAGCATGCCCGGTGTACGAGCGCCGTATATTACATGGATATCTTTAAACTTTGGTCGGTTGGCCGGATCCAGCATATATATTATGGAAGACCGAAGGGTCGTAAAAGCAAATCCGCCCCCGATAATGACAACATTCTTGCCTTCCATGATATCCCAGGGGTACCAGTTTCCCAACGGCCCACGGACACCCATGATATCTCCGGCCTTCATGTTGTGAAGATAGGATGTTACCAGGCCCACCTTGTTGACTGTAAACATTAAAAACCCTTTTTCCGTGGGAGATGAAGCGATGCCTATGGGAATTTCTCCTTTTCCGGCAACTGAAAGCTCGGCAAACTGACCGGCCTGGTATTTAAATTTTTCTTCGTCCTCCGGGTTTATAAAGACCAGTTTAAATGTTTTCAGATTTTTATCTTCGGTTTCGGTGATGATTTCTTCGATCCGAACCGGATACGGCAAATACGGATTTTGCACTTCTACTTCTCCTTTACGAAGGATTTTATTTTGTTATTCGTTCTTAGTGTCTTGGTGTCTTTGTGGCGAGAAAAAAAGTTTTGCCACAAAAAACACAAAATTTACAATTTAGAAACTAAAGCTCAAAACGGTTCATCAAATCGCAAACCTTACGTATATCGATATTCACCGGGCAGAGACGGATGCATCGTCCGCAGCCGACACATTGAATGCCGTTTGCATATTTATCGACGTAATATTTCAGTTTGTGCATGAAACGCTGGCGGACTCTCTGTGTTTTTGTGTCCCTGGGATTGTGCCCGGATCCGTGAAGGGTAAACAGCGGATACATGCAGCTGTCCCAATTGCGAATGCGAATACCGGAAGATCCGAAGGTTTCGTCTTGAATATCGAAACACCAACACGTGGGACACGCATATGTGCAGGTTCCACAATTGATACAGGCGAAAGCGACATCTTCCCAAAAAGATGCTTCAAAAAGCACTGTGGTGTCTTTATCCTTTAATTTGTCTGTGGAAACCCTGGCGGTTATTTTTGTTTCTGCGGCCTGTTTTAGGGTTTGGATCTGTTCTTCCAAATCATCGGCCTCTGCTGCCGTGTCCCAGCCGGCCGCTGTGAATAATTTTTCTCCCTTTTTACTAATAATTTTGGCAAAATAATGATCAGCTGTGTCAACCAGGAGTACATCCAGCCCTTCTTCATGAAACGGTCCGCACCCGGCTGTGGTGCAGAAGCAGTTACTGCAAGGCGTATTGCATGCATACCCGATCAAGGTGGTGGCTTCGTAAGCTTTGATCCAGTAGGGGTCTTTATATTCGGGTGTATCAAAATTCCGTTTTACCAAAAGAAATGCTTTGGCATCACAAGGTCTGATACCGACGACGACCCGGGGAGAATAATCTTTATCAATTTCTTTTAAAATGTGATGATCTGTCTGTTTTTCATCCAGAGTATACTCGAACATGGTTTCCGACTGGGGGTAAACCACCGATTTTGGAGAAAGCCGTGTGTTTTGCAACCTTAAATCCGGAAGCTCACCTTTATCGAGTTCCTTAAAAATATGAAATTCATCCTTCTGAACCGGGCCGAATAATTGAAATTTATCTGCCAAACGTTTCAACCCTTCAGCCCAGCTTTTTTTATCAATTTTTATGACTTTCATCGTATGTGCCTTTATTTTGTACGTATTCAGGGGGTGCGCTCTCCCGTTTTACTCCGACGTCTACGTGTCTGGTCATTTCAATAACTTAGCAGCGGTGGCATTCCTGCCCCCTCCGCGTTCTTCCGCGAAAAGCATGCGGAAGCCGCGGTCTCCCCCACTGCTAAGTCATTGAAATAACGAAGCCACTCCGCCAATATCGTTACACGGGAAAGCGCACCCCCTGAATACATACTTTATTTGTCAGTAGTCATATGTTTTTTTCACAAAACGGATAATGACCAATGACGATTGACCAATGAGCAATGACTATTTAATAAAGTCATCCGGATCATCGGGTCTGTAAGTATCCAGAGGCGGCCGTTTTTCCAGGGTCAAACCGGACTCCCAGTCGAACAGCTCAAGGCAGTCTTTTTCCAGTTTTTTTGTCAAGATTCTGACCTTAATTCCCACTGGACAGGCACGCTCACATGCACCGCAGTCGGTGCACCGCCCGGCACAATGATATGCTCTTAAGAAGTGAAAAGTCCTTATGTCTGCGGGGTTTTGACTTTTCCCCACCCACTGGGGCCGTGACTCATCCACGAAACATGTGGGGCAATAGCAGAGTGGGCATGCATTTCTACAGGCATAGCAGCGGATGCACGTCGAGAAGAGATCCTCAAAATATTCCCATTTCTCCTGTGGAGTCATGTCTTCAATTCTGCGAACATCCTCGTACTTGTCCACATCTGTTTGCTCTTCTACAAGATCAGCGGCAAGTTCATCGTAGATGACCGGGTTGCGGTGAGTACAGATGGTGCAGTTTTGCTGCAGGACATCTTTTTTATCTATGGTTTTATCAACACCGTCGCCCTTGATATTTATTTTGCCGTCGGCCTCAATGACCTCCTCGATTTCGGTATCAAACATGGCTTCGATTTTGTGCCGGTCAATCATTCCTTTGCAGGGGACGCCGATAATTACGATCTGATCCCGTTTGATTTTATTTTCGATAATATGGGTAACAATGTTTCTGGAATCGCACCCCTTTGAAACAATACCGATTTTTTCCTTCCTGTTGGCAAGGTAGTTCGCAAGATTAATTCCGCAGTTGCTGTCCCATACAAAACAGTCAACATCTTCCGGGGTTTTTGCAAAACAGGGTTCGTTCATCATCGGCACCGTTCCTTTTCTGAACCCGATAATTAGATCAACCGTAGATTCTTTTAATAGCCGATTCGATATTTCTTTAATTTTTTCTATGTAGGCGAACATGTTAAGCGACCTTAGCTGTTGTTTTTTTAAAATTGTTATTTGGTCCAAGCGCTTTGACTGCCTCCACGGTCTCTTTGACGACATCCACAAATTTTACCGATTCTGCAGAGGAGATCCATGAAAAATGGAGGCGGCCGGGTTCAATCCCCATATATTCAATGAAGTTTTTAAATAAAGCAAATTTTCTGCGTGCATAGTAATTACCTTCCAGGTAATGGCAATCTCCGGGATGTCACCCGGACACCCATACGCCGTCTGCGCCCTGTCTGAAGGCGGCCAGAATAAATTTTGGGCTCATCCGACCTGTACAAGGGATTCTGATCACCCGGAT
>JAFCZV010000402.1 GCA_019314155.1 Deltaproteobacteria bacterium | reverse complement strand
ATTGTGATCCATATCAAAGAATCTATATATCCATTTAAAACCACTTGGGAGAAACTCAATCCAGATTTCATAACCACAGTTACAATATCCCACTTTGCTGTAAACTTTGCTCATCTCTTCCTTCTACAGTCTTACTTTTTTCCTTCTCTCTTTGTGAGCAAGTTGCAACTTTTCTATTATGGCATCGGTCACAAATTCCTGAATAGTCATACCTCTTTCGTCACAAAGGGTCTGTATCCTTTCCAACAATTCTTCAGGTAGCGTGATGTCTAATTGTTTAGCAATTGTTTTCTTAGGGTTCGGTTTCTTTTCCATTTTATTTTATTCCTTCTGGACTATTTTTTTAACTTCTTGCTGAGATACACACGCAACGGGCATGTACAGAAGTGTTTTGTTTCAACAACCACGGGGAAGTTGCACTGGAAATGATTATCCTCAAGACACAGGAGATGATTATCAAGTTCGATGTCTTCGGCCTTGCAGAGTCTTTCAAAACCAGATTCTGCACACCTAAAGTCCTTTGGGCACTTCATCCCAGCCATGATTTCTTCAATCTTTTTTGAGACTTCTGCTTTCATCATTTTATCCTTCATTGCAGAACATGTATTACGAAAAACTCAGCTTATCCAAATATTGTCTAATCACAACGACATGCTATACCATGAGCTTTTTCAAAAGATTCCCGCCCTTCTCTAAAGGCAAAAACCGCAATCAGAATAGCTCCTACAGAATCTATCCCTCCAACCCCGGTCAACTCAAAACCTACGCTGGCTAAAAGAAGCACAAAAGACAGATAGAGACAAACCTTCGTACAATTTGCATCTTCTAATATCGCTTCTGAGTCAAGCTGCCTTCCGACTTTGGTTTTAAAGTGAATTAAAGCCCACATTGTAAAAATGGATATAACAGCAACTACAATTCCCCAGAAAGTGGTTTCAGGTTTGTGACCACGGTAGATATTGAAGGCTGCGGTCAAAATCAGCCCAAAAGTTAGCAGATAAAAAGCAAATCCTGTTATGCGAAGTGCCTTCTGTTCATACTGGCCCGGATCGGCATCAGGATTACGCATCAAACGTTTGACCATAAGTAATATGCCAGTTCCAGATATGACTTCAACGAATGAATCGAAACCAAAACCAGCAAGAGAGAGTGTTTCATCTTCCAAACCGAAAAGAACTGAAAACAACCCTTCGATCAGATTATAAAAGATAGTGATTTGAGCGAGTATTAAAGCTCGCTTATATAAAATTAATTTTGTCTGCGATGTTGTGGCGGCTAAGTTTTTCATATCATTCTTCTCAATATATTTCAAAATAGCCTTAAACAATGATGAGATGTTTTGCTTTTTACATCTGCTAATCTCAACCGCTTTGAATCATGTCCACATAACTCTTTAACACCATTCTCTGCACTTGGCTTTCAATTTTAAACTTTATACCAATCCCACCCGTGTGAACACGAACGATTTCACCGTTAATTTTAAAAGGACTCTGCTCATCCGGAGACATAAAGGTCATCGAAACGGTTTGGCCTACTGAGAATGTTTTAGAAGGTTTGATGAATAAACCGGTCTCACTGATGTTTTGAATAAAGTCCCGGTAATAATTATCACCCACTTTATAATCTATTACCCTAAGAAAATCTTTTCGTTCACATTGCCTTCGGTCGCCTATCTGTCCCTCTTCCAAATCTTTCAAAAGCCGATGCATTTCCTCTTCGGACATTTTGTTGATCATTTCAAAGATTGCAGCACGGACATCATCTTTACTGAGCTTATCATCAATAATGTCACGCTTTTTGGGCTCCTGTTCCCCTTCATCAAGAAGCTTGTCTATGAAATCGGATTCCTTCATTTGTATCTCTTCCTTTCGTTTTTGAAAGCGTCTGAATTTCTTTAACAGAGCGATGCCAGCGAATGCGAGTACTGAAAAAACAATCAGTATGGTGATAAAGTATAACATGGGTATTTTTGCTTGCCTATTTGTTTCTTTTGGTGCCCGAATATGTGAATGCTTTGGAAATCATTTTAATGTAGGTTCCCTTGTCAATGCCGACATCTTTTCCACAAGAGCATTTTATTTTGTCATTTTCACTTATTTGGGCATAGATTTTTACAATTCGATCTTTGTGGCATCTTAACACTTCACCGGGGCCAATCTTATCATATCGCCAGAGTTTCTTTTTACATGCAGCACATTTTAAAACTAACACAATTCCCTCAAACTATCAGCGTTGACCCCACTTTGATTTAAGCCTTAAGTATTTTTTCGTAAGCTCAGGATCTCCCCATATATTCAACATCTCTTTCCTTGCCTGTTTTTCAGCAACACGAAACTCAGAATCATATTTCTGACTCTTGCCGTATTTGGTGTAATATGGCGATAAACCTTGTCTGACTAAATCAAGGTTAAGATTCTGTCCATCTACAAAAACATAGGCCAACAGACGCCCAAGGTTCCCTCTGAGTCTGTCTATTTCAAATTCAAGGTTAACATGTTTGCCAGTAAGTTTCTTCTGGGTGTATTTGGATGCCACCTTACCCATAGGGATATTCTGTTTTTTATCAGGATGTTCGGATTCTGGAGTATTCACACAGAGCAGACGGACTTTTTCATATTTCCTGTTAAACTCTATGACAATTGTATCACCATCAACAACCCGGATCACTTTGTATTGGCCGGGAATAGCCAGTACTGGGAATGTTAAAAAAAGAAGGAATGATATGATAAGCCTGTAACGATTCATTTAA
>JAFCZV010000401.1 GCA_019314155.1 Deltaproteobacteria bacterium | reverse complement strand
GTTATTTTAGCCTCTTTGTCCGGCTTAAACATCCAGACCTGTCCTCCAAAAACCGCCCCGATCTCCGATTCTTTTCCAAGATCCTGCCGGGTTCCCTTTCTGTAAGAAGAACCGGAACCAAACCGACGTTTTTGAATGTCTCTTTTTTTTTCTGCCATTTTCTGACTCCTTTGTTTAAAGTTTAGATTTGTTCTCTTTTGAAACATATACAGAGCAAGGGGCATGCCAGAGGCAATACAACCTGGGGATTAAATGCATAACTCTTTGATGTTACAGTTTATTTTGGAGAATAAGCAGGGGAGGGCCCGGCTTGGGTGGCGGATCTTACATGTAGGAATACGCTACAGTTCAAGGAACCCATTGGGTGGTGTTGACAGATAAATCGTCTTTATTCCTTTTAGTGACAGTTCGTTACAATTATGTAGAATTTTCCAACAAATATTCTTGAATTTCCCCACATGCATATTCCCGTGCGCCTCTCATAATTTTATAGCCTTTCTCAGAATTGCATTCCGTTTCAGCCGCAGGAGCGCACCCCCTGAACACGTACTTCCGATTTATCCGCCTTTGGTGAGATTGAATTGCTTTCCGTCACAATTTGAGTAAGCCGCAGGATGATTCCGTTTCGATTGGGAAGCTGTCTGAGCAAATTAGAGCGCGTTAAAGCGAACAGCAATGAGGTTGTCAAAATTATTGATGATTATCATGTTCCCGCCGTGTAGTTTTAACACCTTGGCCCTGTTCGCTTTTACGCGGTTTTATTTGCGAGTTCTTGCCGATGGAAACGGAATTATCCTGCGGCTGAAACGGAATGTTATACCCTGTAATTTTTGAACGGGTCGACCAAACCAAGAAAACTCTGGGAAAACTTCCAGGGGCTTACTTGGGTGCTCCCATGCTAATTCAGGACAGACGTTATGAATGGGTGAATCGGGCCGGAGAAAAATTCGGGTTAGTCGATTCCATAGGATTTGAGCTTTCTTCGAAGGGTGTTCAGGCCGATGCCAAGACGCCTGGCTGTCTTGGATTTGTTTTGGCCTGACAGCTTATAGGCTTTGATAATATGGGATCTTTCAATTTGAGCAAGGGATACAATATCTTCTGTTGCGGACGGGGTCAGACAGTTTGATATTGACTTGGGCCTTCTTAATTCGTCCGGTAGAAAATTTGAAGAGATGGGGCTCCCTTGTGCCAGATTTACTGCCGTCTGTATGATCGACTTGAGTTCCCGGATGTTCCCGGGAAAGTCATACTCCATTAGCAGACACATGGCCTCTTCTTCAATGGTGAGATTTTTATTTGAACTGTTATAGTCTTTTAAAAATTTATTCGCCAGAAGTGGTATATCTTCTTTTCTCTCCTTCAAAGGAGGCAGATGAAGCCATCCGCCCCTGATTCTGTAATATAAATCTTTGCGGAAAACCTTTTTGACCATCAGCTTTTCCAGATCTTCGTTGGTAGCGGCAATAAAGCGGACATCGGCTTTTTGATGACGACTTTTACCCAATTTAAAGTATTCTCCATCCTGCAAAACCCGCAGCAGTTTTCCCTGAAGTAGAAGCGCCATGTTGCCGATTTCATCAAAGAACACGGTCCCGCGGTCTGTGTATTCCAGATATCCCTTGCGGCCATTTTCAGCACCTGTGAAAGCACCTTTGGTGTGGCCGAAAAATTCTGCTTCAAAAAGACTGCCGGTGAGCGAGGCCATGTTAACCGGTGTAAAGGGAAACTTCGACCGGGGACTCGCAGCGTGAATGGCCCATGCAAGAAGTTCCTTTCCAGTTCCACTCTCACCGGTAATTAAAAGTGGAATATCACTGCCTGCATGCAGCTCCGCTTCTTTTAAAACTTTTAAAACCTTTTGGGATCGTGTGACAATCGGCTTAAAAGGTTCCGGGTTTATCAGCCGGGGAAGCGTCGGGCTTTTCTCGATATCCAGAATATCGAGCAGTCGTTTTTTTTCAAGAACCCGTTTCATTGAAAAGGCAATGTCTTCCTGGGAAACAGGCTTAACAAGATAGTCATACGCACCTTTGTTCAAACATTCCACTGCAACCCGGGCCTCGTTAACTGCGGTGACCATAATACATTCGGTTCTTGGGCTTATGTTTTTGATGGTTTCAAGCACTTCCAGTCCGTTCATCTCCGGCATGGTCATATCGATCAGTGCAATATCGAAAACTTCTCCCTTTTCAAACAGAGAAACCGCTGTTATCGAATTATCTTCGATGCGTATATTTTTAAAACCTGTATTCAGAAGATGTAACTTCACGATTTTAAGAAAGTCGAGATCGTCATCGATGATAATTATTTTATTTTCCATCGCTATATTTGAATTTAGGGTTTAGAGCAGTTCCCAAAAATATATTCCGATTTATCCGCCTTTGGCGAGATTGAATTGCTTACGGTCACAATTTGAGCAAGCCGCAGGATAGTTCCGTTTTTATCGGGAAGCTGTCTGAGTAAATTTTCCAACCGGCATACCAAAAAGGACCATCCCAAAATGGCATAAATTTTCATGGAGTTGCCGGGTTACCGTCTTACCATTCGCTCTAATCATTCTATCCCGGCACGATTGTTGCTCATACGGTATTCGAAGGATATCTGTCCGTTTTTAGATTTAAAACGTGGGGATAAGATTTTACCGCAGAGGCACAGAGGGCGCAGAGAGCCATTCTAAAGACCTCACCTATCGAGGAAGATTGAACCTAAAGCCAAATATTTTAAGCGTAACCACTCATGCAAATAAAGCTTCTGTTACAGCAAGCTTGCTGAAAACTTTCCCCTTTGCACTTCCTTCAACAGCAAAGGAAAACCCCACACATCTCTGCGTCCTCTGAGGCTCTGCGGCAGGCAATAACGACAGGTTGTATAAAATCGTGAAGCGATTTTATTATTTGAGCTGCTTTTTTCTGAAAAAATCGGAGGTAGTCGTATGAATTTAAAGCGTAAATTCGATGCAGGGGAATTTGCCGTCCTTGCGGAAATGGAACCGCCCAAGGGGGTGGATGTCTCCACAATGCTGTCCAATGCCATGAGAGTCAAGGGGGAGGTAGATGCCTTTGTCATACCGGAGATGAGCAACGCTGTCATGCGGATGAGTTCCCTT
>JAFCZV010000400.1 GCA_019314155.1 Deltaproteobacteria bacterium | reverse complement strand
ACCGGACTTTCGGTGGCCTTTGATCTTGCAACCCACAGAGGGTATGATTCGGACCATCCGAGGGTTGTTGGAGATATCGGTAAAGCCGGTGTGGCTGTGGATTCCGTGGAGGATATGAAGATCCTTTTCGATCTGATTCCGTTGGACAAGATAACGGTTTCCATGACGATGAACGGGGCGGTTCTGCCGGTCATGGCCGGGTACATTGTTGCAGCGGAAGAGCAGGGCGTAAAGCATGAGCAGCTTGGCGGAACCATTCAGAACGACATTTTAAAGGAATACCTGACCCGAAACACCTATATCTACCCACCTGAACCGTCCATGCGGATCGTATCCGACATTATCGGATACTGTTCCAAAAACATGCCCAAATACACATGCCCAAATACAATACGGTCAGTATCAGCGGCTATCACATGATGGAAGCCGGGGCCGACTCTGTTCTTCAGACGGCATTTACGCTTGCGGACGGGCTCGAATATGTTAAGGCAGCCCTGGCCGCAGGACTGGATATCGATGCATTTGCGCCGAGGCTTTCGTTTTTCTTTGGCGTTGGCATGAATTTTTTTATGGAAATCGCTATGTTGAGAGCTGCCCGTTTTTTGTGGCATGAAATCATGAGCCGGTTTAACCCCAAAAACCCCAAATCACTCATGTTGCGAACCCATGTCCAGACATCAGGCTGGAGCCTGACCGCTCAAGACCCGTATAACAACATCATTCGAACTACACTGGAGGCGATGGCCGCAGCGTTGGGCGGAACCCAGTCTCTGCATACCAATTCCTTTGACGAGGCTGTGGGTCTTCCCACCGATTTTTCCGCCAGAATTGCCAGGAATACCCAGATTGTCATTCAGGAAGAGTCTCAAATCTGCCATGTGGTCGATCCATTGGGCGGTTCTTATTATGTAGAGGCATTGACCGACGGAATCATTAAAGCCGCCAGAAAAATTATCGAAGAAGTCGAGGAAATTGGCGGAATGGCCAAAGCCATTGAAACCGGCATGCCGAAGATGCGGATAGAAGAGGCGGCAACCAGGAAACAGGCCCGCATCGACCAGGGAAAAGATGTCATTGTGGGTGTCAATAAATATCAAATAGAAGAAGAACCGCTGAAAGATATTCTCGAGGTTTCAGAAGCCGTTCGAGGCGAACAGATCGCAAGGTTAAAGGAGATAAAAGAAAAACGGAATAAAGATGAAGTCCGAAGAACACTGGAGGCCATAACCAATGCCGCCGATTCCGGGGGGAATCTCTTGGAAGCCTGTATTCCCGCCGTACGGGCACGTGCTACTGTCGGCGAAATTTCAGATGCAATGGAAAAGGTCTTCAACCGGTTCGTGGCCACGACCCAGTGTATATCCGGAGCATATGCCGAAGAATATGCCGACAGTGAAATCTTTAAATCCATACGCAAGAGAACCGATGAATTTCAGGAAAAGAACGGACGAAGACCGCGGATATTGGTAACCAAAATGGGACAGGACGGTCATGACCGGGGGATAAAGATAATTGCCACGGCATTCGCTGATCTCGGATTTGACGTGGACATTGGTCCCATGTTCCAGACACCGGAAGAAGCAGCCCAGATGGCTGTCGAGAACGATGTGCATGTTGTGGGCGTGTCGAGCCTTGCCGCAGGGCACAAGGCCCTGGTGCCTCAGCTTATCGAGTTTCTCAAAGAAAAAGGCGGTGAAGAAATTAATGTGGTTGTTGGAGGCGTCATTCCTCCGGCGGATTACGACCTTTTGTACCAAGCCGGAGCAAAGGGTGTATTCGGGCCTGGAACCGTCGTTACCGATTCGGCAAACAAGGTTTTGAATGTTCTTGAGCAACAATAATGATATCCGATGATCCCCAAGTTTATGTCCAAGGGGTGCTGAAGTGCGATCGGCGCGTGCTTGCGAAGACCATTACCTTGATTGAAAGTTCTCTTTCTGCGCATCAAGACCTTGCTCGGACGATTGTCGATCTGCTGCTTCCATACACCGGAAAGGCGATACGCCTTGGGATTACGGGCGTGCCGGGTGTCGGAAAAAGCACGTTCATCGAAAGTCTCGGCACAATGCTTGTAAAAAAGGGGCATCGTGTGGCAGTGCTTGCCGTTGATCCAAGCAGTAAAAGGAGCGGTGGAAGCGTACTCGCAGATAAAACACGCATGGAGAAGCTGGCGATTGAGGGAAATGCATTTATCCGGCCATCGCCTTCGGGGGGAACGTTGGGTGGCGTTGCAAGAAAAACCCGGGAGACAATGATTGTTTGTGAAGCCGCCGGTTTTGATATTATGATTGTTGAAACCGTGGGTGTCGGCCAGTCTGAAACCACCGTCGCCTCCATGGTCGATTTTTTTCTGCTGCTGATGATTTCAGGCGCAGGTGATGAACTTCAAGGAATAAAAAAGGGCGTTTTTGAACTGGCGGATGCCGTTGCCGTCAACAAAGCAGACGGAGACAATGTTGAAAAGGCGGAAATGGCTAGAAAACAGTATGAAACAGCGCTTCATTTTTTAGCACCTTCTTCGCCCAATTGGAAACCGCCGGTGCTCACCTGCAGCGCCATAGATATGACCGGCATAGATATAATTTGGGAATCCGTGTTGGCACATCACAAAAAACTTACGCTTACCGGAGAACTGCAGGCCAACCGAAAAAAACAGGCAGTGGACTGGATGTGGTCCCTTGTAAAAGAAGGCTTAAAAGAACGTTTTTATCAAAATCCAGATGTGAACAAGTTGCTTCCAGAGATTTTAAATGAAGTAGAGAGTGGTAGGACTGCTTCCACATTGGCTGCAGACCGCTTGCTTTTTTTGCTTGACAACAACCCTTCTGTTTAGAATCAAGAGAGATGGTATAATCAAGGAAAGGAGAATTGCAAAATGGCAGTTAAAATCATCATTAAACGAATTGTTCCGCAAAACAAGGCTGAAGCCTTAAAGCCTCTTCTTCAGAAACTTAGAAATCTGGCCATGCAACAACCCGGTTACATTTCAGGGGAAACCTTCAAAAGAATCGACCGTCCCGGGGAGAGTCTGGTGGTCAGCACCTGGCAGTCCATGGACAACTGGAGGGAATGGGTCCTCAGCGATGAGAGACGGGGAACCCAGGAGAAAATTGACCATCTGCTCGGAGAAAAAACCGATTATGAG
>JAFCZV010000399.1 GCA_019314155.1 Deltaproteobacteria bacterium | reverse complement strand
AGACTTGCCAGGCGTAAAAACATCGCTTTGGCTGTAAAGAATTTTTTCAAAGTCAACATGTATATATCCCCGATACTTTTTTTCGGAACCCTCACGGATGTTTTTCTCGGACAAATTTTATAAACGTCTAACAGAGGATTAACCTAAGGCTGAACAGAATGATAGTTGTCGGAATTTCAGGGGCCAGCGGCCCCATCATGGGCATTCGTTTAATTGAAGAACTCCTCAATTCAAACGAGCAGGTCGCAGCAATTGTTTCACAGGCTGCAGGACAGATTATTGAATACGAAATGCTCGATGAAAAGGAGTCCTTTACATCCTTGAAAGAACTGCTTTTAAAACGGGGCCTTTCGGACAATCATCATCTTTTGAGCGAATTTGAAAACCATGATTTCTTTACCCCGGTTGCCAGCGGATCTGCAAAATTTGAAGCGATGGTTGTCATGCCATGCTCCATGAAAACACTGTCCGCCATTGTCCATGGATATGCCGATTCGCTGATTACCAGAGCCTGTGACGTTGCATTAAAAGAAAGGCGCAGATGCATAATCGTTCCCAGAGAAACACCCCTGAGTGTTGTTCATACCGAAAATTTGCACAAGGCTGCCCTGGCAGGAATTGAGATCGTGCCGCCGGTTCCGGGGTTTTACACCCGGCCTGAATCCCTGGATGACGTGATCAATTTTGTTGTGGGAAAGGTGTTGAACCTTTTGGGCAGAAGACATGATCTGTTTGAAAGCTGGGGGAAAAGGGAAATATAACGTGGAATTTCTTGATACGTTACAGAATAAAACACTCCGCAGCATTGCCGAAAAAGTTTGCAGCAAAGTTCCCGTCAGCAAAGAAGATGCCCTCTACATGCTCACAACCGACGACATCCTCGATCTTGGCGCCATTGCAAATCATATCCGGACAAAACTGCACAAAGATATTGCATACTATGGTGTAAACATGAATCTCAATTACACCAATATATGTGAGCTGAGATGCCCGTTGTGCGCCTATTCCTGTGATGAAAACGACGAAAACGCGTTCCTGCTATCATTAGACGAAATTGACCGTAGGATACGAAAGGCTGCTTTGATCGGAATTGATGAAGTTCACATCGTGGGCGGTCTCCATCCTGATCTTGGTATCGATTATTTTGAGCAGATGTTAAGACGCATAAAAAAGATAAAACCGGATATTCACATTGTTGGTTTTACTGCGGTTGAATACGATTATTTTGCGAAAAAAAACAAAATTCCCCTTGAAGAAGTGTTCAAACGGCTTATGGATGCCGGTGTCGAAGCACTCCCAGGAGGAGGCGCTGAAATTTTTTCGCCGCGCGTCCGCGATATCATCGCGCCGAAGAAAATTTCCGGCTCAAAATGGCTGTCCGTAATGCGAACAGCGCACAAAATGGGTCTTAAAACCAATGCGACCCTGCTGTATAACCATATCGAAACCCCGGAAGATATTGTGGATCACCTTTCACAGATCCGTGATCTGCAGGATGAGACCGGGGGATTCAAAACCTTTGTGCCCCTACAGTTTCACGGAGAAAACACAAAAATAGACGCACGTCGATCGACCACCGGCTACGATGACATCAGGATCTATGCTGCGAGCAGGGTTTTTCTTCACAATGTGCCCCATCTAAAGGCATTGTGGATGTATCTGGGTGATAAAATGGCTCAGGTACTTCTCCGGTTCGGTGTTGATGATATCGGCGCAACGTATCACAATGAAAAAGTGGTTCATGCTGCCGGTGCACAAACGCCCGATTTTGGATCCGAGCCGTTTTTAAGAAGACTCATTCATGAAGCCCAACTCATACCTGAACGGACAACCGCCAGTTACCCCGATTTGTCGGCCAACCTGAAAGAGGAAGTTGTATGAGGCTCGGGTATATCGACTATCTTAACTGCTATCCCTTTTATTACCGGATGTTTGAAAAAAAACCTGTCCGAGGGATCGATATCTATCCGGGTTATCCGAGCATGCTCAATAAAATGATGGCGGACCGGCAACTCGACATGAGCCCCATTTCCTCCGCAACCTGTGCTGAAATCGCCGATGATGTCGCCCTCCTTCCCCAATTCTGCTTAAGTTCGGTCGGATATGTGGGATCGGTGATTCTTGCGAGCAAAATTCCAATTGAAGAATTGAATCACAAGAAAGTGGGAATTACCAGCGCATCTCATACGTCAGCGGTCCTGTTGAAAATTCTTCTTAAAAATTATTACAATGCAGAGCCTGTTTACATGCCCACCGATCCGAGGCCGGTGCTTAAAGATATGGATGCCGCCCTGGTTATCGGCAACGATGCCATGGCAATATCCTCTGAACCGGCATCATATAGTTATGATCTCGGGGACCTGTGGCTTCGCAAAACGGGCTTCCCTGTGGTATTTGCCGTGTTTGCAGTCAGAAAAAGCATCGTTGAAAAATACGCGTCGGAAATCAGAGCGGTGGTTTCTTCATATCACAGCTCTTTGCGCCACCTCGAAGAGGATAAAGAGCAGGTCGTTTTAAAGGCAAGGGCAAAATATCCGGATATTATTTACGACATAAACAGCTACTTTGACCTGTTGCAGTTTAAGTTCGACGAGGATTTGAAAAATGCCTTGATGTTTTACTATTCAATGGCAGGAGATATGGGTCTGATAAAAAAAGTGAAAAGCTTAAAGTATTTGTCTTTTGAATAGAAATGGAGAACGTGATTCAAAACAACGATCTTTATCATAAGATATACGGGGGTAACAGAATAACCTCCAAAGAAGCTCTGG
>JAFCZV010000398.1 GCA_019314155.1 Deltaproteobacteria bacterium | reverse complement strand
CTTCTTGGGGTGGACTGGAAGGATGTGAAGCATATAGCCCTGGCACACACCGTGCTGGGTCGCGCCAATATGGAGGCAACCGTTTAGGCAAATGATTGATGATGTGATTAAAATGGTGATTCAAGATTTGCAATATGGCTTGGCAAAGATCTATCCGCCATAATCAGGCTGATTCTTGGTGGTGAATTGACTGAATACACGGAGATGATGGGGAGTGCTCGGTCATCCGCTACCGAGAGAATGACAGCTAAGGCAGCTGAAATTGGAGCCGATGCAGTCATCAATGTTCGCTATATGACTACGAGTGTTGTTGGGAGTGCAGCTGAATTGTTAGTGTACGGAACAGCCGTCAAGCTCAATTAGGCAAACAAATGGAAACTATTCAAGTTCCCTCAAAAACCTACTGTAAGGAGGATAAGATGACAAAAAACACTACAGCAAGTGAAAAAATTGCCGTTTCAACCTTCACCAACGGAATTCTGGACCCCGAGAAACCCATGCTCGGCCCGGTCCGAGACGGGGGTGTCATTGAGGCAACTACCGCTCCAGGTTGCTGGGGTCCGATGATAAATCCGCAGCTCAGAGG
This sequence comes from Deltaproteobacteria bacterium, assembly GCA_019314155.1. GTDB lineage: Bacteria > Desulfobacterota > Desulfobacteria > Desulfobacterales > UBA11574 > JAAXQD01. The sequence goes on along the minus strand of JAFCZV010000398.1, from coordinate 2,186 downwards.
CGGGCACGAGGTGACTCAGCCGGTCTACGTGGAAAATTCAGCGCCTGGTGATGCTCTTGTCATCAGAATCCAGGATGTGAAAGTCACGTCGGTCGCCACTGCATCGGGGCAAGATCGCACTGTGGATGGACACTTTATGGGTGATCCATACGTAGCAAAATGTTGTCCGGGGTGCAACACAATGTGCCCGGAAACCAGAATAGAGGGTATCGGCCAGGATGCGGTTCGGTGCGTCAACTGTGGGAATCCCGTCACGCCTTTTCAATTCGAACACGGCTATACCGTCGTGTTTGACGAGGCCCGAACTCTGGGCGTAACCTTGGATAAAGATGCGGCGGAGCGAATCGCTGGGGATGCCGGAGAGTATGCTAAACTTCCAGAATGCTCTGCGCAGCATTCGATTCTGCTTTTTGCTCCTCACGATTTAGTGGGAACTGTGGCCAGGATGAGGCCTTTTCTGGGACAGCTCGGTACGACGCCTGCCGTGAGAATGCCAGATTCCCATAATGCAGGCGATTTTGGTTCTTTTCTTATTGGTGCTCCCCACGAGTATGCACTCACTACCGACCAACTTGAACTGCGCACAGATGGACATATGGATATCGACGCAGTCCGGCCTGGAACGATATTACTTGCCCCCGTAAAAGTGGCTGGCGCTGGCGTGTATATGGGTGACATGCACGCTCTCCAGGGAGATGGTGAGATAGCTGGGCATACCATGGACGTATCAGGGACTGTTACCCTACAAGTGCAGGTGTTGAAGGGGCGAGAGCTTCAAGGGCCTGTACTCTTTCCTTTACTTGAAGACCTTCCTTTCCTGGCCCGGCCGTTTACTGCCGACGAAAAGGCAAAGGCCATGTCCCTGGCAAAGCAATGGGATCTTAACGAAATAGAGGAATCCGGGCCCATCTCTGTTATAGGAACCGGGCCTGATTTAAACACAGCCACAGAGAACGGCTTGAATCGCGCGGCTGAGCTTTTGGAGATGAGCTTACCGGAAGTTAGAAACCGTGCAACAATCACCGGTGCTATTGAAATCGGTCGTCTTCCAGGGGTTGTGCAGGTCACATTCCTGGCTCCTCTTAAAAAGTTAGAAAATGCCGGCCTACTGCCATTCGTCCGCGAGCAGTACGACATTGGCTGAAATATACGAGTCCATGACAAGCGAAAACAAAAGGCCTGCTTTTTTTCTCCTGTTTGGTGGTCAGTACCGGTGAGACTCTAAAAGAACGATCTAAATATCTCGCCTAACTGTCTCTGCGGCCGACAGCGGAGCAGCTGCGGTGAACCGGTGCGACTGAGCTTTTTGTTACAAATAGCTATGTATTCATGAACTTACAAACCTAAAATCTTTACAGATATCACAATTCCTGCTAAATAGTTTATAGGTTAAATATTGGTAAGTGATCTGTACTTTTTATGATTTCGGTTATGATTCTGGACTAAGATATTAAATAATGGAGATTTTTCCATGAAAGAAAAGACTAAAAAAAACGTTTATACTGCTTTTATCGGCGAGGCAAAGGCTTATTTCAGACTGTTGGCATACGCAGAAAAAGCTGAAGAGGAAGGAGTTCCACAAATTGCGCTATTGTTTCGCGCTATAGCCGATGCTGAGAGAGTTCATGCTGCCAGGCATTTGAACTTGGTTAAAGACATGATAGTTAAAGATACTGATACTAATTTGGAAAAATCCTTTCAACGTGAAAAATCCATCAGTGAAAATGAATACCTTGAGTTTATAAAAGATGCTGAGGAAGATGGCGAGAAAGCCGCCGTTATTACTTTCAGTCACGCCAGAGACGCTGAAACCTTCCACGCAAAATTATACGAACGTGCCATTTATCATGTGATCAGAGATGAAGTAAAAGCGTATCATGTTTGTCAGGTTTGTGGCTATGTCACAAGCAAAAAGATACCAGATAAATGTCCAATCTGTGGAGCAACAAAAGATAAATTTAAAACTATTGGAAGTTGAGATCACTCATCAAGGTATTCATTTATACAAAAGGAAGGTTCGCTCGAGATGAAAATGGCTATTATACGATATCTGCAATAAGATCTGCTTTTGTATACTGGCAAGCTGTACGACATAAACTCTGAATTTTCTATTAATATTGGTGGGTTATTACCTATTTTTCTATCTTAAGTTATTTCCTTTGTCAAATTCTTTTTTTTTATAATCC
>JAFCZV010000054.1 GCA_019314155.1 Deltaproteobacteria bacterium | reverse complement strand
ATCTTCGGTGTGCGTATTCACCAGTTTGTTATGGATGGTGGTTAAAAGATTCGCTCCTTTTTTGTCCACAGGTGCTTTGAATCCTTCAAATCCCGGTTCTTCTGCCACCTCTTCGGCAACGTCTTCGATGATAAACGTAAAGTCTTCCTTTGGCAAGCGGAGATTATTGCCGGTATCTAATGCAGCTTCAAGACCTTTATGAAGAATCCCCGGGACCTTTTCACGGTCTCTTAACGATCGAATTTTTCTGATCAGATCGGCAATATCGATCTCCATTGGACAGACATTTTCGCATTTGCCGCACATGGTGCAGATCCAAGGCCATTTGGCTTCAATCAGTTCTTCCACAAGCCCCAATGAAGCCATCCGAACGAGCATTCGCGGATCGAACCCGTCTATTCCGGAAGCGGGGCATGATCCGGAACAGAGGGCGCAGGTAACACAATAATCCTGTAAAAACGGCCAGGACCTGCACCTGTCGTGGTCGACTTGATCCAAATCGATTATTTCAGATGTTGCTGTCATCTTGCATTTCACCTCATCGGGTTACAAGTTAGGGGCTTCGCCCCAGTTGGAATGCTGGATTATTGGAATAATGGGTTCCGAGATAATGAAATTGTTGGGTTAATGGTAAAATTTGTGTTGAGGATAAAATTAAAAATGGATAACATCCTTTAAAAAACCAACCTTCCAGTATTCCACCATTCCAGCATTCAATATCCGAGGCAATCGTTCAAGCCTCAAAAAATATTCTATGTTTTCATTAGGTTAGCGAAATCCCGAGGCATTAAATTATGGATAGATTGTCAGCGGCCGCGTCATTCACTTTTTCAGCCTGCTGGGGCCGAGCTTTTGGATATTCGCTTCAAAGCGGTTTACCATCTCCGCAAATTCCGTTCCCATATTGGACGCAAAGGTTTGTATGGCGATGCGTTCCTTTTCAAAACCGATTTTGGAAAACTTATCTGTTATCTGATCGACCGTTTGTCGGGCATAAATATTTCCACTTTCTGAATGACAGTTTCCTTCATGGCATGTCAGGACCAGAACACCATCGGCATTTTTTTCAAATGCTGCAAAGAGATGGTCGAACGATATACTGCCCGAACAGGGCACTTCGATAACCTTTAGTCCTGAAGGAAGTTCGTGTCCCATGCATCGAGCAAGTTCGCGGGCCTGGACTGCCGAACGGCTGCAGCAGAAGGCCACCAAAAATGGCATAAAGGTATCTTCTTCTTGCAGGCCATATCCCGTTGCCATCTGATTTGAAATGGACTCCGGTTCAAGATCTTTTATATAAATTGCGCCCCTCGGGCATTGCGCGGCACATATTCCGCATCTTTCGCAGGCACCAGGTTCAACAACCACTCGTGTATTTAGCGTTATCGCGCGGTATGGACAGAGACGATAGCAGGTCAAGCACCGTATGCACTGACCTTTGTCGATTTTCGCCCTGTCTTCCGGCACAATCTGAAGGCCGGCAATGAGTTCAGCTGAGGCCAGTGAAGCATTTACAGCGTCCGTTATCTGTTCGCCGTAAGCCTGGATGCTCCTTGAAGGTCCCGCAACCATGATCCCTTTTCTGTTGGTAGATACTGCAAACCGATGAACATTGTCTGTCTGGACGAATCCGTCGGAGTCTGTATCGACCCCAAGTATTCTTGAAAGATCGGCAGCATAATCAGACGGGACAATCGTTTCATCAACAATGGTAACATCCGGTGTTAATCTGAAATTTTTCAGGGTTATTTCGTCGATAAACTCAATTTGAATGCTGCCGTTGCTTTCAGAATGAATTTCAGGGCGGGTATCTGTGAACTTGATATAGACGGCGCCGGCTTTTTTTGTTTCTCGATATAGGACTTCAAGACCATTGGCAGCAACCTTAAGATTGTTTGTCAGAATATAGATCTGCAGATTAAAGTCTGATTGGAGTCTAAGAGAGAATTGCATGATTTCTTCTGCGATTGCCGGATGACTTTCTTTAACAAGCCCGGTAAGGAAAACCGCCTTTTTTGCCTTTGAAAAAATGCTTTGTTCATGTGACGAATCGAGCAGCAATTCCTTTGCCTGGGAGAGAGTGATGATGTAAGGAGATGCCTTCAACCCGTACAAGGAAAAATTGGGTTTTCTTTGATCTTCTTCAGCAATAATGATGCCGGCAACCGTTCTTGTAATGTCTTTGTTATCCTGAGCCGCCAAGATTCTGAAATTTCCGACCGATCCACGGCATGAAACCAGTCGTGTGTCGGTAAGGATTTCTACTGAGCCGGAATCGACCGATGGAGAGAAATCACAGGCTTTATCTATGGTTGCAATGACAATATCCGCGCCCGTGGTTAGAAGATCTTCAGCAATATAGTGGGCGCAAGGTCCGTTTCCGAAAATCAATGTTTTATCGTTCAAAGATGTCACCTTTTTCATGAGCTGTTCGGCCTAAGGTGTTTGACAATTTGCCGGACGGCTTTCCCGGCGCTGGCAATGGTTTCGGGAATACTCATGGCCCCGGAGATCGTGCCGGCCGTAAAAATACCGGTATTCGCTGCCGATGTTTCTTCAGCGCCGGATTCGATAAATCCGGAATCGGCGAGTTTTAGATGCAGCAATTCAGCTATTTCCCCGTTGTCTTTACCCGGCGTAATCCCGATGGAAAGTACCACCAGATCAAAAATCTCCTCTAAGGTTTCATGGGTTGTGTTGTTTAAAAAGTTTATCTTCAGCTTCTGTTCTTCAACTTCATAGATATCCCCGGGTATGGCACGGATCATACGCAGTTCTTCCTGAGCGTCTTTATAGAATTGCTCGAAGTCTTTTCCGAACGTCTGAACGTCAATATAGAAAACTGTGATGTCGATTTCAGGCCGCCGGCCTTTGATCAGTCTTGCCATGCGCATCGCAGAACCGCAGCATGCTTTTGAACACCATAGATGATTCAGCTTGGAATCTCTGGAGCCCACACACTGAATAAAGGCGATTCGCTCCGGGATGGTATCGTCGCTTGGCCTTTTTACGCGTCCAACTTGCTTTAACATCCTTTCCAGATCGAGACTGGTAACGACGTTGTCGAAGCGGTTATATCCGTATGGTTTGTCTTCGGGGTTAAAGGGATGGAATCCGGCAGCAACCAGGACGGCGTCTGCTTCAATGGAATGTTCCAATTCTTCTTTGTCCAGATCAATGGCCTTTTCAGGACATTCATCCCGGCATATGCCGCAAGATTTATCTTTGAAATAAAGGCATTTTTCTTCGTTAACGGCGTAAAAGGGAATATTGTTTTTCGAAGATCCATGAAGAATTGCGTCATCGACCGGACATTTATCAAAACATATTCGGCAGTTGGTACATTTATCCGGATCTATATATTTCGGCTTGCAATGTATTTTAGCCGTGAATCGGCTGTTTTTAGATACCTCCTGCACACGGCTGCCGGCCCACATTTTTATCTTTGGATGTAAAATCGTATCTTTGAGTTTTTCCTCCACCATGCAGGCGCCGCATTTTACGCAGGTGTTTCGAGTGGCTTTACAGGTGTATCCGATGGCGTGGCCTCCAAGAAAGTCCGATTTCTCCACCAGATCGACATGGATGTCTAAATTGCTCAGCTCACCAGCTGCAGAAAGACCCGCCGTTCCGCCCCCGATAATGAGTACATTCTTGTTTCCCATTTCAAATTGATATCTCCCAGTTTGTTTACGATCAATCAGGGTTCTACTAAACACGAAAACACGAAAGTCGGCTATATTTTCGTGTTTTCGCGCTAGTAAAATTCCTTTCGCATCCGGCTTGTGCGTAAAAAGTTTTAATCAAAGGAAAATCGTGATCCCTTCTTTAATATACAAAAACGGCATCGGATTCAAGGGCTTCAACAGTTAAGGTTCCGGCAGCCGTGGTTTGGGCGCCGTCGATCATGTCGCTGTCTTCATCGATGTTGCGTTCCTTGATGCAGGGCACGCAAACCAGTAGCTTTCCGCCATACTCCATGAAATCTTGAATCAGTTTTTTGACCGGTGGAAATCCGCCGGCCGGCAGCATGGTATCAACATAGCCTTTTTGGGCCAGATAAACGCCGTTTCCCTGCAACGCAATCGTTGTTTTTATGTCCATGGTGATGGCGGCGTTGGCCATGACAAATGGCATCGCCGCTTTTTCAGGATCTTCGCCCGCATGTGTACAGATATACAGTATTTTTTCTTCTTTTTCAGCCATAATGATTGCCTCCTTTTCTGGGTTAAAAAGTAAAAATTGAATAAAAAATTATTGCCATGCCCATAAAACGTCACGCTGCACATCGGGCGATCAGCGACGACAAATCTTCCACCTGTGCGCCGGACTTTTCCAGGTTCCCCAAACAGATGGGACACATGGCGACAATGGGGGCCCCGGTAGATTGTAATTCTTCGACCCGGCGGTGGAGAACTTCTTTGGAAAGCTTGGGAGAAATGGACTCCGCCGGTCCTCCGCAGCAATTGGTGAACAGCCCCGAATTTCTCACGTTGACACATTCGATATCCAGATCGCCCAGAATTTTTTGGGGAATATCCGACAGTTCCAGGTACCTGCCGTAGAAACAGGGATCGTGGAGGGTGACCCGACCGCCGCCGTTTTTTGAGGTGAGGTTGACCAGTTCAAAATAGGTTTTCACATCAAAGCGATGACCGGTGTACTTAGGATAGAGAACTTTTAAGGCGTAGGCGGTGTGTGGGTCTACCGTAATGAGACTTTTGACCCCGGCCCTTTTGAGTTTTGCAGCCACAAATTCGGCGTGCCGCACAAAACCTTTTTGGTCCCCCAAATCGTATAACAATATACCGCTGTAACTATCCAGCTCCGGCTGGTAATAGAAATCTACCTTTGATTTTGTCAGAATTTTGGCAATGTTTTGGAGGATGGTGTTGAATCTTTTCTTTTCCTTTCCGGGTGTAAGCAAGTCAAGACCCATCCCCGCCAGATAATTGGGAACATATTTGCCGTAACGCACAAAATCCGCCCAGGGCGTATCCTCAAATTTTTCCAGATAGTGGGTCGATTGATCGATGTAGGGCACAAACTGGTACATCAATCCGGTAAAAAGCAGAGCCTTACCTTTTTCGGGTATGTCTGAATTTTTCCACCACCGGTTGCATAAAAAGTTCGGGATGCCGAACGGATTCCGGGTTTTTCTGACATTGTAGGCAATCAGATCAATAATATCCCTGGGGTTATACATTTCAGGACCTCCTCCAATTATCCACAACAAAGCGTTTTAAGCTCAGAATGACTTCGCCGGGGTCGGCTTCTCTGGGACAGGTCTGGGTGCAAAGCCCGCAGTGGAGGCAGCGCCAGAGTTCTTGGGCATTTTCAAGAATTCGATCTTTTGCGCCCAGCTGGATGTAGCGGATCATTCTGCGGGGAAAATGCTCGTAAATAAGAGGGCATATGGCGGCACAGGTTCCGCAGTTAAAACATTCCAGCGCGGTATCTTCCCCAAAGCGCTCCAGTTCTTTAGCAAAATTCGGATTCACTAAAGTCATCATCACACTCCTCACTAAAGTCAGATCCATTTTGTATCAGATCGGTGAACTACCCCGGGTTATACAGATGCATCTTCGGTTGGTTTTCCGGTTAATGAATACCGGTAATAACTGCCGTCTTTTTCGTTCTCGGCAAGCTCTCCGTACTTTTTGAGGGCCGCAAAATACCAGAGAACTCTGTGGGCGGGAATTCCCGTTGCAGCGGCAATCTGCGGCACGGTTCCGGCCCCTTCCTCGAGTCGCTCTTTTATGGCCCTTAATTCCTTTTTCTGCATTCTAAGTCTGGCAGAAGCCAGGGTTATCCATTCTTTTCGTTCATTACGCAGCCGTTTCAGGAGATCTTCTTTTTCTGTTCTACTTTGATTGTCTCGGTCCATTGGAACCCTTTCCAAACGGCACGCCAACTGCCGTCCAATAGTAAATCGATGGCATAATAATGGTCAGGCCAGGACCTCATCGGAGACGATCATATCGACCATTGCCTCATATTGTTTTAGCGTCCATCCGTTGATGTCGATGGCATTTTCAGGACACACCGCAACGCAAGCACCGCATCCTAAACAAAATGCCGGTGCTACCTGGGCCCGTTTAACCTTTTTGCCATCGATTTCCATCTCCACCAGGTTCAGCGCGCCTTCATTTAAACAGGCTTCCACACAGGCACCCGTACCGCTGCACCTGTGGAGGTCGACCTCCGCCACAAAGGGATCAAGCTCTACATATCCGCGAGCGAGCAATGCTGCTGCCTTGACTGCGCCGGCGGATGCGCCGATGCAGGCTTCTCCGATATCCATGGGCGCCTGGCAGGTCCCTGCCAGCAGAATCCCGGCCACCGACAGTTCAACCGGCCGCAGTTTCGGATGAATTTCCAACAGGAACCGGTCTGCGCCCACTGGAATTTTCATCATCTCTACCAGCTCGGACACATTGTTCGGTTCCATTCCGGTTGCCAGAACCACCAGATCCACCGGGGCCTCGACTTCTTCACCGAAAGTCAGGCCATCCCTTACTTTGACCCGCAATGGGAAATTATCAGAATTACTGTTCTTTGAAACCTCAGGGGAATCCTGGGCTTCAAAACGTAAAAAAATTACTTTATTCCTGGATGCCTGTTCGTAAAGTTCTTCCTGTCCCCGGCCATAGGTTCGAATGTCTCTGTAAAATTGGAAAATTTGAGTTTCCGGATAGGTTTCACGGATGATGTTGGCAGCGTTGAGTGTGGCCGAGCAGCAGGTCCGGGAACAATATTCGTTCAAGTTTCCGGATTCATCTTCGGGGTGAACACCAGGAATCTTCCGGCTGCCGACACAGTGGATCATGGCCAAATGTCGTATGTTTCTCCCGCCTATTTTTAGGCATCTGTTTTCGGTGTTATTTTTTGCCAAAATTCGGATCAACTCGGGGAGCGTTATCACCTCTTTAAATTCACCATAGCCGTATTCTCCATGATACGGTGCGTAAGATTTAAAACCGGTTGCCAAGACGATTACGGGTTTTTTCCCGGAAGCTTTCAATTGCGTAAGAATTTCCTGCGCTTTTGTTTGGGCTGACTGCTTTTTGACGCCGAGTTTGAAATTGCCGACATACCCGTCGAAATTTTCAATATTGGCGCAGGTATGGACCGTAATGGAATCGTCCTGCAGAACCTGCCCGGCAAGATCTGAAATAAGATCCGCCGCCCTGTCGCCGGTGGGGGCGATCCGATCCAGTTTAGCAGTTTGTCCGCCGAGAAAGGGTGATTTTTCAATCAATACGACTTCAATTCCCCGGTCGGCCAGATCTTTGGCAGCCCGCAGCCCGGCAACCCCGCCGCCGATAACGGTGGCATGTCTCCGGGCGTCCATGCGAATCGGCTCAAGGGGTTTAAGAAGGCCTGCTTTGGCCGTGGCCGCTGAAACGAGCAACGTTGCCTTATCCGTGGCCTTTTCACCGTGGTGAACCCAGCTTACTTGTTCTCTGATATTGGCATGCTCATAAATATACGGATTTTTTCCGGCCCTGGATATTGCGCTTCGAAAGGTCATTTCATGAAGGCTCGGTGCACAGGAGGCCACAACTATCCGATCGACGATTCCATCTCGAAGGTCTTCCATAATCAGTTCCTGGCCGGGGTCCGAACACATGAACATGTTGGTTCGAGCCACTGAAACCCCAGGGATTTTTTCCGCCCGATCGCGAACCGCCTCCACAGCTACATGATCGGAAATATTGCCGCCGCAGTAACAAATGTATACCCCTATTTTTTCAGGGTTTGTTTCTATTTTAGTTTCAGACGACATTCATTTATCTCCTGATTTCAGCTCGATCTCGGTTTGTTTACACCAGATATTTTGCTGCTTCCATGGCTGCTGCCCCGGCTTCTGCAATGGAATCCACAATGTCTTTTGGACCAGCGGCAGCGCCGGCGACAAAAACGCCTTTCATGTCCGTCCGGGTCGGCGCAATCTTGGGTCGAACGGTTTGAATAAAGCCATCTGAAGCCGCCGAAATCGGGCAAATACCTTCCGGGTTCCAGTTGGGAATCATCCCCAAAGAAAGGACGACCAGGTCATAATTTTCCGTTACGACACCGCCCCTGTACTGATCTTCATAGTGTAATGCAACACTCCCATTTTCGCCTTCATCGATAGCGGCAACCTTGCCCTTGACGAATTCTATGCCCATGGCCTTGGCATTCTGGTAAAATTGTTCGTATCCTTTTCCAAAAGCACGAATGTCCATATAATAAATAGTAATATCCACCAGCGGCAGGGAGCCGGACAGCAACATGGCCTGTTTAATGGCGTACATGCAACAAACGCGAGAACAGTAGGAAATTCCCATGCTTTTGTCCCGGGAACCGGCACATTGAATATAGGCAATGGAATCGGGTTCCATCCCGTCTGACGGTCGCAGAACCCTGTTGTACGGGCCATGGGGGGCTAAAAGCCTTTCTGCTTGAAGCGAGGTAATTACATTCGGTATCTTGCCGTTTCCGTACTGCTGCTTGTTTTCAAGCGGCGTCAGTTCGAAACCGGTGGCCAGGATGGCTGTTTTGGCCCTAATGAAAAAACCTTCGGGTTTTTGAAAATAATCTATGGCCGCTGTGGGACAAACTTTTTGGCACTTTCCACAAAGAATGCAGTTTTCAACATCAATCGACGCAATCTGGGGTATGGCGTTGGAAAAGGGGATATAAATGGCTTTTCTTGCAGAAAATCCCCCCTCTTCTTCATCCGCAACATATATGGGACAACTGTATTCGCACTGACGGCAGCCGATGCAATTGTCCGGATCCACGTACCGGGGATGTTGTGTTACAGAAGCTGTTAGATCCTTTCCATTGCGTTTTAGGGAATTCAACTTGCAATAGGTGAAGATGGTAATATTGTCATGATGTGCGGCCGCTGCCATTTTGGGCGTGGTAATACAACTTGAACAGTCGAGGGTGGGGAATACCTTGGACAGCCGGATCATTTTACCGCCAATGGAAGTGTCCCTTTCCACCACCGCCACTTTAAAGTCCTGATCGGCAAGATCCAGTGCGGCTTGAAGGCCGGCAATGCCGCCCCCGATAACCAGGGCGTCAAAATTTAGTTTTTGAATGGAGTCCATGCATTTCTCCTGGTTGAAAACTCATGGCTGGCTACAAGGAAGATGATGATTCATGTGAACCTAAACGCTATGCGCCATGACCGATTCCAGGGGGCCCCAGTTCCCTGACCACCTCGTTCATCAGATTGACCTCGTTGAGAAAGGCCCGGTTGCATACCGTACAGATAGCGGTCAGGCGTAATCGACGAACCTCCAGATTCTGCGCTTTCATGAGTTGATAGGTCCGATCTACTCTTTTGGCCAAAGCTTTGTATGCACCTTCATAGGGGCATTCCTCACCACAGGACATGATGATGATACCGCTGATACCTTTCTTGAAACAGTCCAGATAGAACTGTTCCGGAAAGAGCACCGGCGACCTAACCCTGAGTATATAGGTATTGGCAGCGTAGCTCGAATGTGCTTGCCCCACGGAATCTGCGCCGGGATAGGCACAGGTTTCAGTGGCCAAAATCAAAATCTTTCCCTCACGAACAGGATTGTCCCGGGTCGCCATAATATTCCTGCCTATTTTTTTCGTCTGACGTAGAGTTTGTCATAACCATCTGCTCCCAACGCTCCCAGATACTCATGACCCACTTTTTTCGCCCAGGCGGGAACATCGATGCGGGTACCGGAATCATTGGAAAATATTTCCAGTATTTCTCCCACCTTGACCTTTCCGATTCCTTTTTTAGCCTCCATAAGCGGTCCCGGGCAGGCGCTGCCCCTGGCATCTACCGTATTTGCCGGTTCAATGGTATTTAAATCCAATTCTGACATTGTTGCCTCCTTTTGTTGATCGATTTTGGGTCGGTGTAAAAAATATTTTACGAATGGCTTCTCACGTTCGCATTAAACGAATACGATAAAATGAGTGTTCTTCCTCAATCCCCATCAACCGATAGTGAAACGGTTTTAACACCTTAAAAAGTTCTTTGCGGGTGTCATGATCTTTGGCCAGAATTTCAAGTATCTCTCCGGGCTTCAGCGCTTCGAATTCCTGTGTCACTTTTAAAAAAGTCAACGGAGCGATAATGTTTCGAAGATCAAGGATATGTTCTTTTGTGGGTTCCAAACGAGCACCTCTTTACATTTTTCATTAACCCATGTTGCAAAGACGATGCCACCATGCGAATCCCTGCGTTAAAAAGAGATGTTGTCCTAAGTTTAGCGATTGTTTGCGATCGATTAGGGTCGTATTTTAATCGATTTGTTGTTGCGCTTACTGTGTTAAAGTGTTAAGCAGTTGAGATTAACAGGTGTTAATTTTTTAACAGGAGAGACCGTTGTGTTTGAACAGGAATTGAACGATTATTGGAAGACAGTGGTTGATACGATCCAGGACGGGGTGATGATCGTGGATATAAAGGGAACCATCGTTTCGGTAAATAAAGGTCTCGAGAAAATAACAGGATATACCAAAGCTGAATTGATCGGAGAGCCCTGTTCCACAATAGACTGTAATATCTGTAAAGTCGTCCGTGGAAGCAAAGGTGAGCACTGGTGTAATTTATTCAGGGACGGTGTTGTGGATATGAGAAGATGTGTTTTGACCAAGAAAGACGGGCGCTATATTCATGTCCTTAAAAATGCCTCTTTGCTCAATGACGCCGAGGGCAAGGTTATGGGTGCCGTGGAAACAATGACGGATATAACCGAAATCATTGAAAAAAATACCCAAATCGAAGCGTTTCGAAGGGAACTGAGATCCAAAGATGGTTTTCAAGGGATTCTCGGGACTTCAGGGCCCATGCAGCAGGTATTCGATCTCATTACCAATGTGGCGCATTCAGGCGCACCGGTGATCATTTACGGCGAGAGCGGGACGGGCAAAGAACTTGTGGCTGCAGCGATCCATAACATCGGATCCGGAAAAAACAAACCGTATCTCAAGGTGAATTGCGCCGCACTCAATGAATCTTTGCTGGAAAGCGAACTCTTCGGCCATGTCAAGGGCGCATTTACGGGCGCTTACCAGAATCGGCAAGGAAGATTCGAAGCCGCCCAGGGCGGTGCCATATTTTTAGATGAAATCGGAGATCTCCCCCTTTCGACTCAGGTCAAGCTGCTCCGGGTACTTGAAGAAAAGGTCATTGAACGGGTGGGGGACAACCAGCCACTTCATATCGACGTTCGCATTATTTCAGCCACGAATCGAAACTTGAAAGAGCTTGTGGCTGCCGGTATTTTCAGGGAGGATTTATTTTATAGAATCAATGTGATTCCCATCGTTATTCCCCCTTTGCGGGAGAGACGCAACGACATTCCCCTTCTGGCCGAATCGTTTTTTCGGAGGATAAGATTGAAAAATGATAAGAATATCCTTTCCATCAGCAATCAATCCATGGAAGCCTTGATGCATTATTCATGGCCGGGGAATGTACGGGAATTAAAAAGCGCCCTGGAATATGCCTTTGTCACGTGTAACGGTTCCATAATCGGGCCTAACCACCTTCCGCCGGACATTTTTCTAAACAACAGACCGTTGCCGGTGGAAGAGGAACCACGAATTGATCGTGATGAAATCCAAAAAAGCCGGCTTATAGAGGCCCTTGAACGGGCCGAAGGCAATCAGTCCAAAGCGGCACGCATTCTGAATGTTTCACGGGTCACCGTCTGGAACAGGATGAAGAAATATAGTATAAAACCGGTCCGCAAATTAGATGTTTAAATAAAATAACGGTGTTAAAGCTTGAATTGTGAATTAACTTTTTCAAATTGATTCTTCACTTCTTTATCGTTTACCATCTTTTCTTTAAATATTTTCACACTATGACTGATAGCGGAGGGACTTATATTGAAAAGACGCCCTAAATGTTCATTGGTCATTAATCCTTTATTCCAAAGTAAATAAACGATTAAATCACGTTTTTGTTTGTCTATACCATGCAATCGTTTTGCCTGAACGCATTTATCAAGATCGATTTGAACAACTTTAGCAGATTTTTTTAATACGCCATCTATATCGATATCTTTTGCCAAATACTTTTGCTGAGGTAAATCATTATGGGGGATATCCGGTAAAAACTGCTCTCGAATACTATGTACAAATTTTTTAGCACCTAAAATCATACCATGGTGAACATCCTCCAGAAGGCGCTTCTCTTCCTTGGCATATTTTTGAACCTTTTCCCGATATTGCTTGTGTTTATTTGAGCCTTGAAAATATGACCAAATCACTTCAGTGGATAACCAATCCGGGCCTTTCTTGGCATAGGCATAGATTGGATAGCTGCTCCATTTATAGTCTATCAAACGTCTTACTATTCCAGCTCTTAATGGATTTCGATGGACATAACAGGATAACCGCATAACATATGCGTCATTTTGAACCAGGATGCTTTTATAGCGCCCTTGGAACAAATGACCGCTTTTTGAGTTTCGGTTATTGAATCTTCGGGTATATGCCGTGCCAAACCATTGCATTGCCTTTTTTAAATTTGCCCGATTGGTTCTTACCAAAAGATGATAATGGCTGGACATTAAAACATAGGCAAAGATATCTACTTTAAAGCGTTTGGACATTTCAGAAATCGTTTCTAAAAACAAATTTCGATCTGTGTCATTTAAATAAATATCCTGCCCATTATTTCCCCGCGACATTAAATGATATAATGCACCTTCATATTCAATTCGCCATGCTCTGCCCATATTGATTTTACTAAATGATACCGGCTTAATTGTCAAACATTAATTCACAATTCAAGCTTTGACACCGATCCCTATTCGAGCTTTGTCCTGGGAAATAAAAAACCCCTGAGATCCGGCCATTAGCTCTCAGGGACTACAATAAGGGCAATAAAAAACCCCTAGGGGATCAAGCCCTAGGGGTTAGGGAGGAGTAACATTAATGGCAAGAAAACATAATGTTAATCAAAAAGATACTATACCACATTGTGACATGTCAAGATGTTTTTAAAAAAACTACGGGATAGGCGCTGCAGGCCGAAAAAGGGCGTTCCTAGCCCCTGTCCGTGGATTAATCAAGGAGAAAGTCGAGGGATTTATGAGGAAGCATTTAAAAAAGAGGTAACACTTACTGGATCCAGTATTACCGGAACGGCAAGCTTTACAGGGAAACCACAAAGAGCAAAAAAGAGGCTGATGCCAAACGCCTGTTGAAAAAACGCGAAGGCGAGATTTCAGACGGCAAACTACCGGGGATTTATTTTGACCGTGTGAAGTTTGACGAACTGTCAGAGGATTTTCTGAGGGGATTACAGGATTAATCAAAGAAAGTCTCTAATAAGGGCAGAGAGAAGCGCAGGATACCTTAAACGATACTTTGAGGGGTATATAGGGTGCCTAACATCAATTCACCCAAGATCGGAAAGAAATTGTTCCATGATTTCAACGAAAAAAGAGCTAACCAAAATGTTGGCTAACCCTTTATTTTAATATTTTTTTTGGTGCCGAGGGACAGAATCGAACTGCCTCATACACACAGGAGCTTCTAAGCTATTGGTTTGCTTAGATATAACCTCTATTTGGGAGTCGAGGTAAATATCCGAGTGCCCCCTCTGAGTAACCCTCGTGTGACCCTAAATATTCTGTAGCTAAGAGAAATTTAATAAATTATCCTGTTGCTGTCAATCAATATGTCCCGACCTATACTTTAATTGACAGAATCCTAAGGCGGGTCAATACATCCCCCGACAGTTCAATCCTTATATGTTGACATCACAGGTTCTGAACCCACTGTTAAGATGTTGGATACATAGCAGTAAATCGCCACAACTACCATTTGGTGATATCGTATTATGGTATCGCAAAAAAAACAGGCACTGATAGCTTTTTTTCATTGTAAATCTTTAGCATTTTTATCCGCCTGTTCTGTGGAGGATCACTCGAACCCTTGAATCCTGGAATCCTTGAACCCTCTGAGATCACATTTGCTCAATTAGAGATGACCCACTTATTTTCCCTAATTAACTACAACTAATCGGGAGATGATCCAAAAATATTAATTACTCCGAGCAACACTTTTATCACGGTAATAATGGACGACCTCAGTCCCAGACTATTTCTTTATCCTTCTTTAATCAATGATCAAGGTTTGATCCCTTTGCCTTTTAATAAACCAATATTCCAATGGACGCCCCGGGAGTCCTCAACTCCGACACTGTTTGACCCCAATTCCAGGTTAATCGAAACGCGGCAACATTATACTAAACACAAGACAGACAATCGACGACAACAAGGATGCCCAGAACATCGGCATGACGCCGTGGCCGACGGCTTCCTGCAGGGCCTGAAGGACATCTGCCGACAGCAGGGTCTGAATTTCCGGGCGAAAAATGTTTTCGACGTTTTGTTGAATCTGGGAAAAAAGTCCCGGGTCAATTTTCTGGCGAAGGTCGAAACTCATCACCTTTTCCAGCGCGTTTAAGAACGTAACCGTGACGATGCTGCCGGATATGCCGATACCTAGGGTACCTCCGAGCGTGCGGGTGAACTGGTGAGAGGCGGTCGCAATGCCTAAGTTTGAAATGTCGACACTGTTTTGTACAAGAAGGAGGGTGGCAATCGATACAAACCCCATGCCTAGCCCAGCCACGGTCAAAACGATCGAACAGAACGTCAACGAGGTTGCCGAGGAAAACGATATGGTCATGGCGCTGCCGAGCACCAACAAAACACCGCCTAAAATGGAGGCAGTTCTTTTGCCCATCAAATTGACCAATTGTCCGCAAAATATCGCGCCGAATGACCATCCCAGGCTTAAAGGCACCATGGCCAGCCCCAGTTGCACCGGTGTTTTGCCCAGCGCGCCCTGAATAAACAAAGGGCTGAACGCAGAGAGCGAGAAAATCGCGAAACTGGCAAAAAAGGCGGCCCCGTTGCCGATACTAAACCTTCTCAACTTGAAGAAATCGATGGGCAGAAGCGGCTCTCGGGCCCTCTTTTCAACATGGTAAAAGGCCAGGCCTGCACCGGCGGTGATCACAAACAGCCCGACGATTTGAAACGACAGCCAGTCGTAACTGCGGCCGGCCAGCAAAAAAGCGATCAGCAACGCTAGGATGGTTGTGGAAAGGGTCAAGATGCCCAGATAATCGATAGAAACTTTTTTCCGTTTTTCACGGGTTTCGATCAGATACAAAAATATTCCCAGCAGGGACACCGCGCCAACCGGCAGATTGATAAAAAAGATCCATCGCCATGAAAAATAATTGACGATAAACCCTCCGATGGTCGGCCCAAGAACACTGGCCACCCCCCACACAAAACTGGCGATCGACATCATTTTACCGCGTTTTTGCGGCGAAGAGATATCGGACAACACAATGTAGGTTAGGGCAAAGTTGCCGCCGGCACCGATGCCCTGAATCACCCGATACAAAATCAGCTGGGTCATATTCTGGGAGAACCCGGCCAGAACCGAGCCGACCAGAAAAATGCCGATGGAAACATTGAAAAGTTTTTTGTTACTGTAAAGATCGCAGAGCTTGCCAAAAACCGGCAGGGCTACCGCGCGACTCAAAAGGTAGGCGGAAAAAGCCCAGCTGTAAAGATGAAGCCCGCCCAGTTGCGCAACAATAGACGGCATGGCTGCCCCCATCACCAGGGAGTCCAACGCTGCTAAAAAGAGGGCCAATAAAGATGCCACAATGATAAAAATACGGTTTTTACGACTGATCAGCAGTTCCTGGGGGAGCGGCGCTTCGTGAAGTTCGGTGACGGCGTTTAAAGCGGTTTTGGTTGGGTTGTCCTGCACGGTTTTGTTTTTATCTATCCTTTCTAACCCTAATATCTCACGATCAATGCTACGAAAAGGTTGGAAATAACATATCAAACTAAGATGTAAAGAAAAAAATAAAACGTTTTTCCGAAAAGAGTTTTGATCTTTTAGTGAAAAGACAAGATAAAAGAAGGAGCAGGTTCATTCTTAATTGGTTGGTTTAAAGATTACGCCAAAGAAATCGGTTGTAAACAAATACACTTGGATTCAGACGTACAAAATTTTCCATCACATAGGTTTTACCTGCGAGAGAGATTTAACATTGCAAGTCATCACTTTTCAATTACAAACATATATAGCTAACAAGGCGCTCAAGCAAGGGAGCAGCATGCTGCTCCGCTTAACATGACGTTACAAATATCTCCAACTAACCTGTAACGAATCCCGATTGCATGTTACTGCTATTATGTTGCGAGTTGTCCTATCCTATTGAAAAAATAAGGTTTTATTGAAGGCGCCTTGGAAGTTCGTATTTGTATTGATTGTAATGGGTTAG
>JAFCZV010000397.1 GCA_019314155.1 Deltaproteobacteria bacterium | reverse complement strand
TTTTCAAGGGTCTCTACGGAAGTTGTCAGGGTGCCCCCTGTGGAAATTTCATCATCGAAAATAATGGCATCTTTTCCTTTCACATCGCCCACCACCAATCCCTGAACAACATCCGTATCACTGATTCGTCTCTTATCGATGATGGCCATGGACGTGTTCATTTTATTGGCAAAACGGCCGGCTCTCTTGGCGCCGCCGGCGTCCGTTGCAACGACGACGGTATTTGAGTTGTCAAGACGACCTTGGAAATGGTCGCAGATGATGGGGATGGCCGTGAGGTGATCCACCGGTATGCTGAAGAACCCGTGTACCGAATCGGCATGAAGATCCATGGTCAGCACACGGTCGGCACCTGCGGTTTTGAGCAGATCCGCAATGAGTCTACCGGCGATGGAGATTCTGGGGGCGTCTTTTTTGTCGGATCTTGCATACGAGTAATATGGAACAACAGCGGTAATTCTTTTGGCAGAAGCGCTGCGCAGGGCATCCAGGGTAATCAACAGTTCTAAAATGTGATTGCTCACAGGCCTGCTAAAGGACTGAATGATAAAAACATCTTTTTCTCTCACGTTTTCCTTGATCTGTACGAACAGGTTGTCATTGGAAAACCTCGAAATATCCAGTTTGCTGAGGGGGATGTTGAGATGTCGGCAGATTATTTGTGCAAGGCCTCTGTTTGAGTTCCCGGAAAAAACCTTAAGATCACGATACATTATTCTCTCCACAGGCGTTTTTTGTGTATCTTTTATGTTCTTCAACGGTTTCGAGCTAAAATAACCCTTTAGATCTTAAAATTTCAAGGAAAAAAATGTAAAAACAGAGACCTTTATGAATTACCCAGGCAGGTTCTTTCCTTACGAGCCCATATTCACGAGTTTTATCCGCCTTTGGCGTGATCTTTCAGTAAAAATTTAATTATATCTGAAGCGATAATGTTTTCAAAAAGTTAAAGTGTTATGATTATCTTAATTCGCTGTTTTTTCTTAAGACTCTCTAATTCGCTCAAACAAGCCATATCTTTGACAATTCATCTGAGCGGACGATCGCCGCAGCCGTAAAAACGGCTGCGGCGTGGTAAAAAACATTGAATTCCTATACAAACTGTTCTTCCACCGACATGGCGTGATAAATGCAAGTTTCCAGACAAGAGAAACAAACAATGCACTTTTCAGGATCAAAGGATACATTCCAGGACTCACGATCTACATCCAGCGCCTGGGTCGGACAGAGGGGCACACAGGCCGTGCAGCCGGTACATCGGTCTTCGAGGTGCTGGATTTTTTGGGCCAATGGCGTCACCTGCACGCCGACCCTTTCAAGGTAGTTCAGCCCCTGGGAAATTTGGACCTTTTCACCGAGCAATTCCACAACCATTTTCCCCTGCTTTCCGGGATCGATGCTGGCGCGGAGAATATTGACCCGGATACCGTAGTCGGAGATCAGATGATAGGTTATGGGTTCTTCGACAATGGTTTCCGGAAAAATAAGAACAAGTTTCATTGTGTGGCCTCCTTTTCGATAGCAGCACCCGGAAGGGGTGCCTGGAATTGCGTCAGCAAGAAACTCCCCTCCTGGATACGTTGTTTGAGATGATGGGCCACCTTGCGGGCCAATGCATAACTGGAAAAAGATCCGGTGGGCACCTTTTGGTTTTTAATGTGAATACTTCCGGATTTCAACTCCTCATAGGTGACCTCCCCCAGCTGTGCTTCCCCTTTGCCCAAGGGATAGTATTCGCTGTAATCCACCACCGGCGCTTTAAGCTGTTCGTCGCTAACGGAAACAGAACGCACCATGTCTTCGTCCAGAATGGGAATTGGAACCCCGACGGCCACGCTCAATGTCACACCGTATCCTGTAAAGGAAACCGCCCGAAGCCACTCGGTGCTCATCTGTCGCATATCCCCGATCAGGGCAACGGTTCCGGCCGGGGTTTGCGGGGTGCCGTTTGGCAGCCGCGGCGCATTGGGATTGTGCTGGGTGCCGGGCCAGGCAACATAACCCTCGGCACCGGAGAAAAATACCCGGGTGCCGATACCGATGGTACGAAAATACGGATCATTAAACAAAGGTGACAATTGACCGGCACTGCAATAATAGGCATTTCCCAGCTTGGGGTTGAGTTTGCCCATATAGGTGTATATGGGTTTATCGGAAAGATTGACGGCAACATTGTAGTTCTGATAGCAGTTTCTCGGATTGAAGAGAAACGCATCGTTCATGTCATCCAGACCGATCGTCTGTTCACGAGTTTTCATCGGGTAACAATCGGTACCGTAAGAACCGCCCTTTAGCAGAACCTTTTTTCCGGCAACCAGGTCCTCGATAACATGTGCGCCGCCATACCGATACCTTCCGGGGCGGCCGTTGCTGTTACGAGGATCGCCGTCGGGGATTGCCGTTGCGCCCACGTAAATGTCCGCTGCAGCCAGACCGGCATATGCGGGCACGCCGTTTAACGTGGCAAATCCGCCGCCGAGCTTCATCTTTTCCTTCGGTTGTTTAACGTTAAAAAAAGCTCCCGAGGAACACATGGGGCTAAAGGTCCCGGTGGTAACCACATCCACTTTTCGAGCTGCTTTTTTTATACCCATATCTTTAACAACTTCGATGATCTCTTCGGCGGTAAACACCACCGCTTTTCCTGAACGAATTTTAGCATTAATTTCTTCTATGGTTTTGGCCAGGGCAGGTATACACAGATAATATTTTTATTTTTAAGAATCTTGATAATCTGTGTCTATCTGTGTCCAAAAAAGAAATGTCTATTATTAAATTAATGAAAGCAAGATTAACTTCGATCAAACGGCTCCCGCAGGAGCCCCGGCATTATCCATAGGCATTCCCTGAGATCCAGGGTAATGGCCTGGAGATTTGATGTAGAAAGTGTTAAAGACATTTGTCTAAAAAATAAAAAAAGCCGTGGGTTTTTTGAGCACCCACGGCTTTTACGATTGAAAATTTTCAATGATCAATCCATGGGCGCACCTCGGGTGGGCATCATGGACATCATGCTGGAAACGTGCGATATGGATTGATTGTTGTTTATCATGGCATTACCGTTAGATTATGACACATTGTAGTACCAACAATATGCCGATGTCAAGCAAAATATTAAGTCGCATATATCTTCTTTGCATCTTCCTCTCCCTTGAAATATCAGACATTGTGAATTCCCGGTCAATAGCTTTCATTTCCAGTGGAACCTTTAGAAGCCATTTCACAATATCACTAATGTATTCACGATAAAATAGATGCCCAGAAATCCGATGCAAACACCTGCTCCTTTTCGGAACCAGTTTCCGGCTTCTTGCCATTTGCTGTTTTCCATCAGTCGCCTGACTACTGCGGTGGAGCTTCCGGCAACCACGATCGGCAGGCAGTGGCCGACAGCGAACAGCACAATAAACAGAATCCCAGCGACCATTTTTTGCTGGATCGTAATGATCGCCAGGATCGGGGCGATAAATCCGAAGGTACAGGAACCTGAAAGAACCCCATAGGCCAGACCCAGTGCAAAGGCCCCAAATCTCCCCTTTAAGTTCATACGATACAGCAAATTTCCGGACATGGTACACTTCTCAACACCCAGCATCCCCAAGGCCACCCAGACCAGTAGCAAGCCGATGAGAATCTGCCAGTAATTCCCTATATCCCCGAGCATCCGCCCCAGTAATGCGCAAACGATGCCGATGACAGCAATGGTGATAAACAATCCCAGGGTAAACAGTACGGCATAAG
The DNA here is from genome assembly GCA_019314155.1 of Deltaproteobacteria bacterium. Taxonomy (GTDB): domain Bacteria; phylum Desulfobacterota; class Desulfobacteria; order Desulfobacterales; family UBA11574; genus JAAXQD01. The sequence continues at coordinate 1,536 of JAFCZV010000397.1, read as the reverse complement.
AACTTGCCTGTTTGGGCGTCAATGTCCGGTTCTGGCCGCCCACATAAGCAATAATCAGTGGAATCGATGCCAGATGACACGGACTGAACAGCACGCTGATCATTCCCCAAACAAAACAGCCCAGGGCTGCAATGGCCGTCCCCCCGGTAATCCACTCGTTAACCGTCAAAAAGAATGATTCAATCATGACGATTTACTTGACCCCCATCTTCTCCAGTCGTGCCACAATATCTTTTTCAGCCAGAAACCCAACATGTCGATAGACTTCTTTCGCGTCCTTATCGAAAAAGATCTGGGTAGGAATTGCCCTGATTCTGAACCGTTGGGCCTGTTCACGGTGCTCCCAAACGTCAATAAAGACAATCACGGCCTTGCCCTTATATGTTTTTTCCATCTTTTCCATGATCGGCGCCATCATCTTGCATGGAATGCATTTTTTGGCCCCCAGATCGATCATGGTCACCATGCCTTTAACCGGCAAATTATTGAAACCGTCCCCTTTAGCAATCTCTTGCATAGGGATCAATAGAACCAAAAACACGAAAGCTGTTAAACAAACTGCTGGTCGTAATTTTTTAACGTTTGTTTTCATATTCTAATTTTGTATTCGAATTGTGTGTTCAGCGTGTTTATAGTTATAATATACTGTTTGCAAACAAATAACGTATTTCTACTCTTTTTCTACTTTACCAATAAAAGATATCTGAATAATAATATGAAAAGACTATTTATAAAGCCATGGCTTGACCTCTTCTTTTGTGGGAATCTTACCGACGCATTTGACATCGCCGTCAATTATCACCGCCGGTGTTCCAAAAACACCGAAGCCGGCGATCTCCATGATATCGGTCACCTTTTCAACCGTGGCGTCGACGCCGGTTTCAGCAACTGCGTCCTTTACATTCTTTGGGCATCCCGGGCCCAGCACTTTAATTTCCATGTTTTTCTCCTTTTTCGTATCGTCAAACAGTAAAATGGATAACTTGTTGAGTTGTAAGTTTAATTTTTAGAACTTATCATATTTAACGCTTTGCTGCCTCCAGCAGCCATTCTTTGAGTTTGTTTGGCGGTGGGACGGATCCCACGGCTTTAACTTGCCCGTTGATGATCAATGCCGGCATTCCCATAACACCGTAACCTGCGATTTCTAATGGATCCCGAACATGTTCGAGCCCGGCAGCAATATTGAGCTCGGCCATTATTGCCATGAGATCCTGCTCAAGTTTTTCACACCGTGGGCAGCCAGGACCTAAGACTTTGATCTCCAGTCCACCGGCTTCAGTATCCTCAAAGGGTTCTCCAACTAATTTTTTGTATTCTCTTAAAAACGCCTGACCGTAAACATCTCTAGTTGTACTGCTTATGTAGTTTTTTTTGGACAATCGGTTTAAAAGCTCGGCCTTGATTTCATCGTCAGTCTTGCCTGCAAATTCATTGGCCACTTCTTCGAGAATCGGTTTCAAGCCGATGATCCCGGTGGCGTGTCCGCCGACTTTTATTTGACTTATCTTGTCGTCTGACATGATGCTATCCCCT
>JAFCZV010000396.1 GCA_019314155.1 Deltaproteobacteria bacterium | reverse complement strand
ATTGCCAGTAAAAATTGTGCCTGTAATAGCGGTTCTCCCCCCGAAAACGTCACACCTCCCTGTGATTCATCATAGAAGATAATGTCCTTTTCAATTTCAAATATGACCTCATCAACCGACATTTTTTTTCCTACAATCTCACTCCTGCCACCCGGAGAATTATCTGCCTTCATGACCTGGCCCGTCATGAATGGCGTATTTTTTAATTTTAAATATGATTCCGCTGTTCATGTTCATTTCCTATAAAGATCAGGTCTTCAGACTACTTTGATCTTTATCTAATACCATAAATTTCAAATATCTCAACCAAAAAGCCTATTGCATTTATAGGATTTCCCAAAAATATATTCCGATTGGATTGACTTTATGGAACATTTTAAATGGCACCGGTTGATTTCATTTAGACCGGCAAACTGTCTGAAACAATTAGAGCACGTTAAATAGAGCATGATGATAGACTGGATTGTTTCTAAGGCAAGAATCTGATATAAATGATATAAGGGTCACCCTGCAAATAAGGTTTCCTTCGGAAATTTAACAGAGTGAACTCTGAACCTATGAATGCCTACATTATTTACGCGTAACGCAGAACCCTAAATATAAGGACATTCAAATTGAAACTTATGTATTTGCTAATATTCGCCGATATGGTGATGCTGGGACTGGCACTAACCTTCACCATCGAATCGATTCATGAAAAAGAACCCCGGGCGACCAAGTTCGGCGGTGCCGGCGTTTTTGCAGCCCTGGTAATATTCGTTTTGATAATCTGGACGCCTGCCATGCGCCTTTCTATTACCGTATTTTTTCTTTTTGGCGGGCTTTTCATATTTATCTGCCTGATTCCCGGGAAACCAAACCCCGGATTACTGAAAGGTTCAACGAGCTATATGTTGAATGAAGGGAAACGGTTTGATGAACGGGATATCGTTTTCGCCCGGGCCCGTATGACTAAAAATGGAAGTTCGGAACAGGCAGGTATTTATAGGCGTTATTATGAAAAACACCCCGAAAAAGAGGAACCGGATGCTAAGCGCCGAAACAAGGGCCTTATCGGTAAACTCGGCAAAATCGACAATTGTCAAACGTCGAGCATTGCTATGACCAAAGCTGGCTTTGATATTCCGAATTTGCTGGGTCCCCACGCAGTGGCCCAACCCCAAATCCCCAGGGTTGATCTCAGCCCGGAAAAGGCAACCGATCTTGTAAAAAATTTTGCCAGACATATCGGGGCAGACCTGGTGGGAATCTGCAAACTCAATCCCCAGTGGGTCTACTCATTCAGAGGAGAGCTTCATTATGAAAACTGGAACGACTGGGGCAAACCCCTGGAAGATTTTCCACCGTTCGCGGTGGTCATGCTAACGGAGATGGACAGGGAACATGTGAGCGCCGCTCCCCATACACCTTCTGTTGCGGAAAGCGCTAATGATTACGCCAAAGGGGCCTATATCAGCACAGTTTTGGCCCGCTTTTTTGCCCACATGGGTTATCGTGGAGTGGCCCAGCACAACCGTCACTATGACACATTGATGGTTCCTCTGGCGATTGATGCCGGACTTGGGGAGCTCGGCCGCCAGGGATACCTTATCGCACCCAAGTATGGCGCCAGGGTACGGATTTTCGCCACACTCACCGACATGGAGCTGATTCCAGACCGACCGATCTCTATCGGTGCTGAAGAATTTTGCAGCAAGTGCAAGAAATGTGCGGAAGCATGTCCGTCCCGCTCGATCCCCAGCAATGAAAAGGTACTTTACAGCGGTGTGGAAAAATGGAAACTGGACGAAGAATTGTGCTTTGACTATTGGAGCAAAATCGGCACTGACTGCGCGATATGTATGGCCATATGCCCTTTCAGCCGGCCGTATACTTTTTCCCATATTATCGTGCGCTGGCTGGTGGCTCGATCACCGGTAGTCCAAAAGCTTTTTCCGATCCTGGACAATTGGATCTATGGTAAGAAATGGCGGCCACGAAAGGTATCTCCCTGGCTTGATTACACCACCCGAACAAATTAGAAAGGAGAGAATCTGTCGATCCGGTAGGGACGAGGATCGATGTGGGGGTTATCTCCACTGAGGATTTCAGCGACCAGTTTTCCTGTTCCCGGGGCCATTGACATACCCTCCATATTGTGACCTGCCGCGATCATGACATTGTCCAGGTGCGATGGTCGATCGATGATGGGCAGCCCATCGGGAGTCATGGGTCGCCAGCCGCACCACTCCTCTTCGATACCGCTGAGATCCATCCGTTTCAGATAGCGTTTTGAGGCTTGTAACAATGCTTCCAGACGGTGCCGGTTCAAGTTTTCATCATATCCGGTGAATTCCATGGTGCCGCCCAATCGCAAACCGCTTGGCCATGGAACGGCAACCACCTTAGCCTCTTCAAAAAAGCAGGGAATGGACGGGCCACCGGAAGGGCGCTTCATTGTAACCGAATACCCTTTGCCCGGCTGAATGGGAATTCTACAGCCCAGAGCTTCACCCAGCAACGGAGTCCAAGCACCTGTGGCAACAACGAATTGCTCGGCTGCAAATGTTCCCCGATTCGTAACCACCTCGACTGCCAGGCTGTTATTAGTCCGAAAGCCTGTTACCTCGGCCTGTTCCACAATTTCGATATTCCGGTTTACCAGAATCCGCTTTAAATCTTTCATCAGAGCTTCGGGGCGAAGCTGGGCGCTCTGATTGTAAAACCAGGCGCCGGTAATATCATTTCCAAGCGTCGGTTCCATGTTCAGGACGTCATCACGGCTCATCATTTTACCACTTATACCGAACTGTGCCGTGAAGGCGTCCACTGTTTTGTGGCTTTCTAATTCATCGAAAGAGCAAAAAACATGAAGTGCGCCTAGAATTTCCCAGTCGCATTCGAGCCCTTCCTCTTGGATCAAGGACCGGTGCAAATCGATGGCACCCTTGAGCAGTGCCCCTCGACCGAGTGCAGAGGCAA
>JAFCZV010000395.1 GCA_019314155.1 Deltaproteobacteria bacterium | reverse complement strand
GTCATGGTTCCCATAACTTCATCGGTATCAGGATCACAAAGTGCGATTTCGTCGCCTTCGCTGATGCTGTCCGCATCTTCCTTTGACGCAGACAAGGTCACCGGAATGGGCCAGAATGTTCCATCGGCAAGTTGAAAATTTTCACAAACCCCTTTCCAGTCCGCTTTGGTCATAAAGCCGGTCAGCGGGCTGAATCCGCCGATTCCCATCATGATGAGGTCGCCCACTTCACGGTGAGATATTGTGATCTTTTTCAGGCCCTCAGCCTTTTTCTTTTCTGCATCAAGCTCAGCGCCTTCAAGCAAGCAGCAGGTTAACCCCTTACCGCCGTGTGGTGGAATTAGTTTTGCCATTTGTTACTGTCTCCTTTCGCTTTTTTATTAAAATAAATGGTTTTTTATGCACCATTTCAATTTTCACAAAAGATGAATTATTAATAGGGAAAAAACAATTTGTCAAGGGTAATCGCCAGTGTTAAATGCTTAAAGTGACCTGCCCGCCAATGCCTATCCACTTGAAACCCTTCAGTCGTCTTAAGTAATGAGATGGAGGATGGAAACACCGTTGTTTATAACGGGCTGTGGCAGGCGGGTCTAAAATGCCTAAAATGACCTACAACACTCAATCCTGTTTAGTGCCGATGATGCTTACTTCAACGGTGCGTGTCCTTGGACCGTTGTCATGATTGATTGCCACCACCTGCTGCCAGGTTCCCAGTCTGAGTTGCCTGTTTCGAATCGGCAGAGCAATCGAAGGTCCCAGTAGAGCAGCCTGGACGTGGCTGTGTCCGTTGCCGTCATGCCAGGCCTTTTCATGTTCGTATTCAAGACCGGGGGGCGCCAGTCTGTTTATGGCTTTTTTCAGGTCTTCAACCACGCCGGGCTCGTACTCAATGGTTGTGATCGACCCGGTTGATCCGACCATCGTGGCGCAAAGGCTTCCCATTTCTATTTGCGATTTTCGAATCAATTGATCGAGATCCGGCGTAATGTCGCGAATGTCCGGACCGGTTTGCAATGCGACCTCGATGGATTCGTAAAACATGGATGCGGATTGCATAATTTTTCTCCAGCGATTTTTGAAAAAAGATCTCTTTGAATGGTTGAATAGTTAAATGGTTGATTTGGGTTCATTTGGGCAGTTGTTGTGTTCACAACTTTTCCAAAAACTGAAAAGGGGTGAGTATTTTTAATTTTCCGTAGGTTTTAAGGTTCAATAAATGCCGATCACCCGAAATAATTACACTGGCGTTGCCGGCTTCGGCACAATGGATAAATTTATCGTCCGAAGGGTCTTTTTGAATTATTCTCAGCCCAGGTTTAAGGGTCACAACCTCAAAATAAGGTAATATTTCACTATAAAGGATGTAATTGATTTCCTTTTCAGCCAATCTGAACTTTGGATAAGCCAGGACTTTTATGTATTCATCAACGATATCTCTCGAGGCTAACGGTTTAAGGTGCCCGCTTTTCCATAAAGAAATCAACTTGCCTGGTATGCCGCCGAATAAGATTGCAGATACGATAACGTTGGTATCTATGACGGCTCGGATTTTTTTGATTTTGCCCATTTTATCGCTTCAGCAACACTATCCTCTTTGAGTCCGAGTTTTTTTATCTTTGCTCTGATCTGCTCCAGGTTGGTATCGTAAAATCTTATCGGCTTCATGATGACGACACCATCCTCAAGCTCTATATCAAAGTGTTTAACACCGGGCATTTTTTCAATTATTTTTTTTGGGATTGTGATTTGGTTTTTTGAAGTTATCTTTGCGAGCATTATCCTATCTCCTTATTCTATTACTTTCAGAATTCCTTACTTTATTATAATTTGAAAATAGGGAATGTCAAGACCAAAAGAACGTTGACTTTAACCGGAACAACTAAAGTTGAGGATAGATATCCTAACCCGGACAAACTGGAATAATTACAAGTGAGCTAAAGTTTGAAGTGAACTAAAGTAAAGGAGTCGCTTTCAGCCGTCGTAGCCATAGGCTACTATGGCGAAGTCGGCTCGCTCCAGCATTTATACAAATTGTCAGTATTCCTTAATTTTAGGCACTTTAGCTCACTTTAAACTTTAGGCATTTCTTGAAATAAATGTCTCCTGAAATCGAGGAAAAACATCCTAAGATAACATACGTCAATGAATACTGATTAGAATATTAAAGAAGGTCCAAGTCCCAATTCCACAGCCCGGGCCTTTTTTTCAGATCCACATCTTTGGGGATCGGTTCCACAAGATGTACGAACAGGCTGTATCCGGCCTGTTCCAGGGCACGCTGTTTGGCCTTTAAATCGAGTGTCCAGTTGGGGTATACCCAATAGTCGGACCCGAATTTTCTTGCCCAGGCCTTTTCACCCTTGGGGCTGGCAAAAGACGTTTCAATTTCCAATTGATCCGAAAAAACCCGGGAAACACAAAGGGGCCAGTTGCCTGAAATGATCATTCCCAGGGGTAAAGGGCTGTGCTTAGGCAGCAGAAGATAATCTTTTCGGCCAAGTTCCGGGCTGACGATTGCGCCGCTAAAACCCAGTGATTCCAGAGTTTTTAATGCCAGTGCATTGGCGATATTGCAAAAAGGTCACCTGTTCCTTTTGGTTTTGGGTATCATCCGGCCAGACAACCGGTGGAAGCCACCACCAGAGCCGTGAGCAAAGTTCCTTGGGCAACTTTTTTATCGCCGGGGTCGACAGCCAAAGGCCTGACAAGCCGCGGTGTCTGGTTTTGCCTAACTGACGATAAACATGAAGATCTGAAGCCGCGCCTTTGTTTTTTCCGTATCTTCCGGGCTGCCGGGCGACAAAATTCGAAACCGTGGATTTCGGGACCGGTGCTTTGGCACGTTCTGATTCGAGTTCAGCCAGAATCTCTTTGAAATCTTTTTCCTGACGGTCGATGAGGAAAACCGGAATTCCTTTTTCGAGGCGCTTTTTCGACCTGAGCTTTAGATAGAGACGTCCGCCTTTTGGGACGTATTTCCCCACTTTTGTGGTTGTGTGCCATGACTCGTCTTCATATCCAAGGCGAAGCAGATCCCCGGGCAGCAGTTTTTCCCTGGGATT
>JAFCZV010000394.1 GCA_019314155.1 Deltaproteobacteria bacterium | reverse complement strand
TTTTCTCTGTCTCGCTTGCTCTTGAATACATTTTTCCGTTCATTCCCTCGGGAGGTCACATGATAAAATGCACCCGAATAATTTATCCTCAAGGGACGAGCCATGTCTGATCCTTTTTATATGTAGCTAATATTATAACGAATCTTATAGCCTGTTATCATAAAATCTGTGAAGAATGAAGACCTGACCCCTTTGTTTTCCGTGTACTTGAAAATATCGAAGTCTCCCTAGCCGGATGCGAAAACAGCTTAAAGCTCCTTTTTGCCCAGAACCATGAAGACATTCCTTCTGAAGGACAAAACTACAGGAGCATCCGGGCGGCAGCAACACTTTCCGTTCTTCATTACAGCGTTTGCCGGTTTAAATAACGTTCATCCATACACAATCCATACCGTCCAGGATGATGTGGATCAGCAGTCCGAATCCCACGAGCCTGGTTTTAGGTATCGCAGCCAGCAGCGCATATACGGCGATTGCCGGCAGCGAGTGCATGGGATGAAAGTTTATCCCACAGCGATTCGGATCATATATGGGGTTGGTTAATAAATGATCCAAGTCTATGATCATGGCTGACATCATCCACATCCAGGCTGTTTTCCAACGATCTGAAAACAGCAACTTGGCCATTGTTCCAGGAACGATGATGTGCAGACCTAAATGCAAAATTGGACGCAACATGAGCGCTTTTGGTCGTGTTATCGGGTGTAATGACTTTCGGGAAAGACCGCCGGGCCGACGGCTCCGCTTGATCCTGTTTCCATCCCTATTCTCGATTTTTTCGGCGCACTATTTCCTTAACGCGACCGACTTCGCCACTTTCCAGGCGGACCTTAATCCCGTGAGGATGAGTCTGTGATTTGGTCATGATATCCTTAACCGCGCCTTTAGTTGTTTTTCCGGTACGCTGATCTTTTTTCATCACGATCAGAACCTGCATTCCCGGTGTTATTTTTATACGATTTTTACCGCTCATGATTTTAATCTAATTGCCTGGCAGTCGATGATAATTTAATAATTTTATCTACGCCCCCGGGATCCTCAGATACTCTAAAGTGGTTTGCTATTAAGATTTTTCCAACGAATCCACGGGTCGCTGATCCTTGAACCATTTTGGCAATATATCTATACCGAATATATCTCCGATCTTGATAAAGATAGGAAATGTGATAGGACTCAAAGGGATCACGAGTAGAGCTCCCATCCCGAGTGTTTTTAATAAATTCCTGAATTGCTCATTGGCCTTATCCATCTCCTCATTTGTCGCTTCCTTACGAGTATAGCGATAGTAGATGTTGAGCATTGCTTTATTCTCTTCGGTTTCCTTTGCAAGTTCGTTTTTAACCTTGAGAATTCCTTTTTTAAGTTTTTCTATGAATTTATTACTATGAGCTTTAAGGTTTTCTTTTCCAAAGATCTTCTCGAGTAGCTCTCTTCCATGATCATCAACCCATATCTTTCCTCGAGCTTCAAGGCTCTGCTGTGTTTTAACCAAGTGCCTTATTGCTTTCCCTGGAATTTTTTTTGCACTCTTTACAAGTTTTCGTCGTGGCATGATTTCATTTTCTTTCGAAACAAGAATGAGCGGTCAGCTAATCTGATCTTTTACAAATTCACAACTTCACCATCATCCACAAGCCTCACGTTTGGAAAGTAATCTTTGAACTTGTCCGGATGAAAGCTGTGAATAGGTATAATCATTTCAGGGGCCATTGCGTCAACCAGCTTTTTCATATTTTCAAGCTTTGCATGGCCACTGGTGTGCAGGTATTTGTATCGAACACCCTTGCCCTCAAGATATGCTCTGAGTTTTCGCAAGGGTTTGCTCCGCTTAAAATATCCAGGCCAAAGAGAATAGATCCAGGTCGCTCCATTCAAATCCAAATGTTTTTTAATATCGTAAAGAAATCCCGCACGAATCAACATTACGGCATTGTCCTCGGTTTCTCTAATCCGAGTCCACTTAATTCCCTCTTCTCTGTGTCTGTCGAGAATGTTTTTTAAACCGATCTTTTCAAATCTTTGCCCGAGAAAATACGGATAACACACCCTGATCCTGCGCCATGAAGCCTGCGGTATCTTGGCATATGTTTTTAACCTTTCGAGGATCTCGGCGGTGTAATAATCGATGATGAATCTACGGCCTGTGCGTTTTGTGGCCTTGAATATAGTGACTATCCGGTCGATGTTCTGGCTGGAGGTGGTGACCAAGACAATACCCGGTGTTTCTTCAATCACCCGGACGAATTCGTTTTCGAGTTCCTGTTCGGTTATTGTGAGTTCGTCTGATCGCTCGCCAATAAGCGTCCCTTCCATCAACAGAGCGTTAACCTTTGGTGGGTTTTGCACCAGGCGATCCAGAAGTTTTCCCTTTCTGCCGTGTCCACGGAAGTCACCCGTGTAAAACAAACTTTTATCCCCAGCTGAAATTAGAAACCCGTATGCATCAAAAGCTGAGTGATCCATGAGATACGGTGTCACTGAAAATGCACCAATCTGAAAGGTTTGCCAGGCGTTAAAGGTTTTAAACCGTATAGGTTGCGTCTTTTTGGGACTCATTAGACCGGTTATAGAAATTAATTCCGCTGATGCTTCTCCACAATACACTGGAACTCCTTTGGGTAGCATCTCTGCCAAACCATAGTGGTCTAAATGAGCATGGGACAGAATTACAGCATCTATATTTTTCCCGTCCTTTCTTAGCTTATCAAAAAGGGGTTGTGGAAGATGGTATTCTGGATCTTCATTAAAATCATAATCTAGCGGAAGGCCAACATCTACTAGAATAGAGGCGTCTTTGTAGAACA
>JAFCZV010000393.1 GCA_019314155.1 Deltaproteobacteria bacterium | reverse complement strand
GCAATTTGAAGTGAGAGCAACTTTTTAAAGGCCGGGCTGATCTGCCGACGATCCGGTTCAAATTCATAAGTATCGGCATATTGATAAGCAAAAGAGATTTCTGCTCCGAAAAGAACAATAAACCAGCTTAACTGCATCCATATTAAAAATAACGGGAGCGCGGCGAAACTGCCGTATATTGCATTATACTTCGCGACCCCGATCTGAAAAAGGATGTAGGCCAACTGGGAAACTTGAAAAATGGTACCGGCAATAATGCCGCCAATAAAACCGGCGCTGAAATTAACTTTGGTGTTTGGCATTAAAATATAAGTAAATATGAAAAGAATCCATACCAGACAATATGGTATTAATTTTAGCATGAAAAATATCACCGGACTCAATATTCCTATGAGTGCCACCTTTTCAGTTATTAATGTAATTTTCGTTGTTATAAATACTGTAGCACTGCTGGACATGATGATAAGCAATGGAGAAATAAGCATGATGGACAGATAGTCACTGAATTTTCTCCCGTAAGAGCGAGGCTTTTTTACTTCCCAGATATCATTAAACGAACCTTCAATATGGCCTAACAATTTAATGATCGTCCATAAAAGGACGATTATACCGATGCCGACAATCATTCCACCTTTTGTATTTTCAAGAAGTGAGTGTGCAAAATCAACAACGCGTATCATCACTTCTTCCTGTCCGGAGAATTTTTCCAGCAGCTGGTTCTCAAGAATTTCTTGATAGCCGAATCCCTTGGCGATGCCGAAAGCCATGGCCACCATAGGAACAATGGAGAGTGTCGAATAAAAGGTCAGCGCCGATGCCCTTAACGGACATTGGTTTTGTCCAAATCCGCGAGTCGCCAAAAGAAAAATTCGAAGTTGTTTAATGAAAAAGTATTTCATGCGTGGAAAATCTTCTTTTCGAATTCTCCAAATGTCGGTTTTAATAAAATTGATCGTTTTTGCTTTTAAAGCAAGAATATCCACCATTGATATTATCCTCCGCTATGAAAATGATCCGTACCGGCGAACTACTGTTTCTGGGAAAAAATCATAAAAGCCAAAAAGCGTGTCTCAGAGGGAGCCCGGCTGCGATAATCTTATTGACAACCGAAGCCGTATCATAAGGTATGGATTTTACTTCGACATTGTCTTTCGAAGTGTCCCAAATGACATATTTGGCGTGATTGTTTCCGTCCCTTGGCTGGCCCACGCTCCCGATGTTGATGATGTACTGATTTTTCCTGTTAAGGTTGATGATGTTTTGAGTCAGCGGTGTACGGGTAATTGCTTCACCGTTAAAGTCTATAATTTGAAGGTGGTGCGTATGTCCAATAAAACAAATTCTTTCTTTCATTTGTTTAAAAGCATGTTGCATCTCGTCTTCAGAAACCTGAAAAAGATAGGTGGTTGCTGAATCGGGCGGGAAACCATGAACAAAGCGGCAGTCGTGACGAATCAAGAATGGTTTTAGTTCTGAAATGAAATTGATCGTATTTCCAGACAGCAATTCGATCGTTCTAAGAAGAGATTTGCGGGCAAGAGGATTGAACCATTGGAGATAGTCTTGATCGGTTACGACCAGTTCATGGTTCCCCATGACACATGGGATGTCAAGATCTTTGATCATTGTGACGACCGGGTCAGGTTCAGGACCATAACCGATGTTGTCACCCAGACAGACAACGCTATCGATATTTGATCTGCCGATATCGAACAGGACCTGTTTGAGCGCTTCCAGATTCGCATGAATATCAGATATAACTGCAACTCTCATGGGCTTGCTACCATGCCGATGGGAAGTACGGCCTGAACGTCCGGTTTTAGATCAGGAAACGGTTATCTGACACAAACACGACGGACCTCGATTATATCGGTCAGTCCTTGGAATGCCTTAAAAATACCGTCCTGAACCAGAGTGGTCATGCCTTCACTGGCTGCCTGAATAAGGAGTTCCTCGGGAGTGGCCGCCTTTTTTATCATTCTTTTTATCTTCTTTGTGCCTTCCATTAATTCGTGGATTCCGAGTCTTCCTTTATATCCGGTTCCGTAGCACTCATCACAGCCTTCGGCACGATAAAGTAGCGTTTCCGAGTTTAGTTCAAGTCCGGATGAAGCGAAATCTTTTTTGCCGTAAATCGTTTTTATTTCATCAATTTCTTCTTCCGAAGGATGATACTCCGCTCGGCATTCTTTGCATAACACTCGGGCAAGCCTCTGGGCCAGGACAGCCTGAAAGGCATCCGCAAAATTAAGCGGATTGATTCCCATGTCGAGGAGACGTGAAACGGTTTCCGGGGCACTGTTGGTGTGGAGTGTGGAAAAAACCAAATGGCCGGTTAGTGATGCCTCAACGGCGATAGAGGCGGTTTCTTTGTCCCGCATCTCACCGATCATAATCACATCAGGATCGGCCCTTAAAAATGCCCGCATAACTCTTGCAAAATCGAGCCCGATCTTTGACTGGCACTGGACCTGTCTGAGGCCAAGCTGCGTGATTTCCACCGGGTCTTCCGCCGTCCATATCTTGATCCCTGGTTTGTTGATATAACCGAGAGCCGAGTGAAGGGTGGTAGTTTTTCCGGAACCGGTGGGTCCTGCTGCCAGAAACAGCCCGGTGGGTTTGGAAATGACTGTTTTCACAATCATCAGATTCCTTTCATTCAACCCCACCTCGTCAAGTTTCATGGCACCGGCTTCGGCCAGAATTCTCAATACCGAATCTTCATATCCTCCCACAGTGGGAAGGGTGGCAACCCGGAGTTCAAACGGTTTAATCCCTTTGCGTTTGAATTTAATTTTACCGTCTTG
>JAFCZV010000392.1 GCA_019314155.1 Deltaproteobacteria bacterium | reverse complement strand
CTTAACCGGTTATATTTTAAAGAAAATTTGATGAATATCGAACTGTAACAGCTATCTCAGTTGAATTTCGGGAATTGACGGTTCCTGCAATGTGCTGGAGCGCAGCGGAAATCCCGCTTTGCGGAGCAGCAAAGAACTTCAATTATTTTGACCCAAATTATTTTGGGGTCGATTAAAAATCAGACAGGGCCGGTTTCCCCAGAACTTTGAGATAGGAAGTATCATTCAGATACGATATTATCCATTGCCCGTCTTTATATTTAAAAAGGTTGGTACTTGCCGTATCCTGTTGAATTCGCCAAAAATTATTATTGTCGATTCCAATAAGGCTGCAGCAGATCACTTTGTTTGGCGCCCGATGGGCCACCAGGGCAATGTTTTCGTTTTCGTGTTTTTCAAGCAAATCATCAATGGCATTCTGTGTTCGCACCCGTACCTGCTCTAAGCTTTCTCCGCCGGGAAAAGTAATATTGTGGGGTTCCTTTAACCACAGGTCATAAAGATCCGGATATTTTTTCTGAACCTCAACCAGGCTGACCCCTTCCCATTCACCGTAGCTGATGTCGACAATAGCTTCAAGGGGTGTGACTCCAACATCCTGAAATTTAGCTATATTTTCAGCGGTTTCCATGGAGCGGGAGAGGGGGCTGCTGTATATTGCGTGGAGGGTTTCGTCTTTTATAGCCTCGCCCGCCAGATACACCTCTTTTTTCCCGGTTTCATCCAGAGGGATATCCATGCGTCCTCTAAAAACCTCTTCCAGATTCCAGGCGGTCTGCCCGTGACGAACAACATATACTTTGGTGGTCATGTTTCGAGCCTCCATATATATCGGTGCTTGGAGAAGTTATCTCGACAATTTTTTGCTCAAATAAATCCACCGATTAGATGAAACTCATTAGTGGCTTTAGCAATGTATATTTGTTTATAATTATTACTTTTTTATTGCCCTGTCACTATTTGAAACGCTAAGTTTAGGATATTGTTTGCCCGGATAGAAGTGGGCTTGGATTAAGACGTGCGCTTTCGGTTCTGCATTTCATAAAATGATGGAAGGTCTTAATTTTAGACACGTTGAATCATTTTAGGCAGTTCATGCGTTTTGACGAATTAAGATGCCTTTTTGGATTTAAAAGGCTTGAACATATCAAAAGTCTATAATTTTTTCGAGATCTAAATCCCTTTAATCTGCTGGTGTAATTCGCTGGTTTTTTCCATACGTGCCCGGTCGCGATCTTTAGCCAGTCGACGGATACTTTCATCTGCAGCTGTCATTTCCGAATTACTGTAACTTTTCTTCCCGGTAAATCCGTCAATAAGAATACGATACGCATGAATCATCTCTGAAATCATGGAAATTGGATATTCACGGCCTTGCACTTTTAGGGTCTGCAAACCCAGATCTGCATACTGCCTAAGCTCTTCACCGGTTATGGCAAAGGCGACGTTCGGTCGGCGGCGAATTCTTTCATTGATGTCGGTAATTTCTTGGGAGCTTTTCCCCTTTCGGCGCATCACTTTTTCTCTCTGGGGCTCAGTAAGGAGGCAAAAACGGAAACAGCTTCCGCTTCTGTCCGGCCAACCTTCATACTCAACGATTTCATTTCCGTCTTCATCATGGTAAACTTTTTTTACATAAGAGTCACTGGTAAATTCATGAAACAAACAATTTCCAACACCACCAATGCAACGGTTGCCATGGATCAAAATCTCGGTGAGAACACCAACTTCGTCAGCCTCTTTTTTAAATTTGCTTAATTTTTGGACGGTATCGATTTCGGTGCTGGTCACTATCTGTGTAGCACCGGCGTCTAGATAATATTCCATCTCTTCCGGGTTCTGGATATTACAGCCAACACTGGCGTGGATGACCAGTTCCGGATAGTTGCGGTGAATGAGTCGCATAAGATCCGGAGTTTTGACGATAACCCCTTCTATCCTATACTGTGCCCACTTGGAGACTTTGTTCAGCACGCGAATAAAATGCTTTTCCTGAATTTCCGCATTAATAGCCACCCGAATTTTTCCACCTCGGGAATCGGCAATGCGCACCGCTTCTCTGATTGCGCTGTCTTCCAGTTCCCAGGCGCATTTTCTCCGGCTGAAACCTCTTGCTCCCACATAGACGGCATCGGCGCCGCTGTCTAATACGGCTTCCACCATTGCAAGACTGCCGCCCGGAGCCAGCAATTCGTTCATTTAGAAAGACCCTCCTTAACGTTGAACCGGATTTTTTTCTTTTCCGGCTCATAGTATTTTATTTTAGAGGATGCAAGCGATAAATTCAATAATATTGTATCGACAAATGATAGAACCATTCCAAGCACATGAATCTATGCGTTTCAGCGTTTGCTGTCAAGAAAATTTTATCCGATCACCCCTGTATGCATTTTTCATTGTTATTTCAATAGGTTTTGGCAAAGCACCTGGATTATTTCCCCGTCTTTTCCTGGGGCAAGCTTTTTGAGGAAATAACCGATTCGATTTTTTCAAGCGCTATATTTTTATTGTAGTTTGGCCTTTAACCTATTTTTGACTTCAAACATGCTGTTGTGCAAACGCTCCGCCCTCAAACAGAACGCCTCCAGATTGGCATTGATGATCTGGGGGAACGGCGATCCGTCGCTTTCAATGGCCAGAAAAGGCAGGTCATCGACATGGTTCAGGGTTGAGCGGAGTCGTTGGTTGCCTGGATCGGTTGCAAGCTTTCCGGTGTGCGACACGATCTCGGTCAAAGAACTTCCCACCGTAAGAATGGCTTCGCCGGCCAAATTGGGTGATATATGGGGTGAGGCGTTGTTGATGATGGATTGGATATTCAGCGGCACTTTATTCACAAGACCGGTGTCGGCCAGTTTCGATTGGATACGTTTTTGGTATCGGGCCATGTAATGCTTCTTAAGCAAGAATGTCAGTTTTTCTCTCTTTGACATGGAATAATCTACAAGCCCTTTATCCACCAAATAGTCGGAATAGAGCGCCCATTCTGCAATCGGTGAGCAGATGGTTGCAAACCCTTTTTTCGCTAGTTGTTCGGTCAAATACTGGCGGGACAGCGCATCCCGGCGGACGAAAATCTCACCGACCATAGAGATGATCGGCACCGCTTCGGGGGGACGCTTCATGGGGATCCGGCGGATGCGTCGGGCC
>JAFCZV010000391.1 GCA_019314155.1 Deltaproteobacteria bacterium | reverse complement strand
AACTCATTTCAATCATCACCGCTCGCTACCAGTGGGAGTTCGGCGCACGTTCCACTCTTGAGGGGGAGACTTTCAACCTATTTCTTAATTTTCCTTTTTTCTAAGACGAGGCCTCAATAGAGGCAAGGACTCGTTGAAAAAAGTTTTCTAAATTACCAATTTCCGCTGCACAGGAGTATATGAAATGCTATTTTATCAAATAAAGGTCGATATCAAGCTATACAAAACGGATGAATTTATCAACAGTATGCGCTCGTTATTGCTCAGTATCTCTAAAGAAAAAGGTTGTCTTGATTTCAGCGTGTATCAGGATTCCGAAAAGGAAAACACCTATATCGTGGTTGGAGAGTGGAAGACACGCCAAGCCATGGAGAAACATTTCCAGACACACGAATTCGAGCTGTTAATCGGCGCAGCCAGAGTACTTGGCGAGACATTCGAAATGAACATAGCCGAAGTTTCGAAAACAGGGGGCTTTGAATTGGCCAGAGAACAGATGGCGTCGTAACAACGAAAGAGAGCAGCGGTGGATTGAACAATTTTTGTAACCGTTCATGAGATGCGGCTTGGCCAACAACGCAAATCGAAGAATCACCCAAAAGGAGCACAAAATGAAAAAGTTTTACAAGGAACCGCTTTTACATTTCCTCATCATCGGTTCACTTATCTTCGTTCTCTTCTCAATAGTAAACAAAGATGAGATTGATGTTTCCGGGAATAAGATCGTGGTAACTGCTGCTGAGATTGAGCGGCTGAGCGCCAACTGGTCTAAAAATTGGAACCGGCCGCCCACGGAGACCGAACTCAAGGGTCTTGTCGAATCATACATTAAAGAAGAGGTCTATTACCGCGAAGCGCTTGCACTGGGCCTTGATCAGAATGATACGATCCTCCGGCGAAGGTTGATGCAGAAGATGGAGTTTTTATCAAATGACCTTGCAGAACTTAACCAACCTGATGAATCTGCACTGAATAAATACTTCCTTGATAATGAGGATAAATATGAACTGCCTCCACGTGTGTCCTTTACCCATATCTATTTCAGCCTGGACAAGCGCGGTGCAAAGGTTGTTGAAGATGCAAAGAGCGTTTTGACCGGACTTAATGCCTTGAGAGCGCCTGAGCTCGGAGACACTTTTATGATGCAGTATGATTTTGTTCAGGAAACACCGTTTGAAGTTGAGCGTTTATTTGGAAAAGGTTTTACAGAAGAGCTTTTCACACTGGAAACAAATACCTGGCAGGGGCCGATAGAGTCAGGCTATGGGCTTCATCTTGTGCGTATCAGCAAAAAGGTTGATTCCGGGATGCCTGAGCTTGTTTCTGTAGTTGACAAAGTGCGAACGGACCTGATGTTCGAGCAGAGGAAGAAGATGAACAAAGAGATCTATGAAAAGTTTAAACAGCGTTATGAGATCGTTATTGAAGATATGCCAAAACAGTCCAGCATGGCAAGGATTACAGTATCAGGCAGGGAGATATCATGAAACGCATTTTTAATATAATTTTTATTACCGTATTATTACTCACTTCATTCTCTGTAACTGTCTATGCGCATAAGCTGCAGCCTGCCTATCTGGAGATCAATGAACAAAGTGCGGGTAAGTTCAGCATCCTGTGGAAAAGACCTTTCATTGGCAGCAGGCCGATGAATATCTATCCGCAGTTGCCTGCAAACTGCACTAATCTCACAGAACCGGTTGTTCAGACATTACCCACTGGAGCGGTTGAGCGCTGGCTGGTTGATTGCGGTGAAAGCGGAATTACAAATAACACCATTGTTATTGACGGCCGGTCAGCAACGCAGACGGATACACTTCTAAGGATACAGTTAATTGACGGGAGCATGCATACAACTGTACTGCGCCCTGATTCTCTCTCATTTCTCGTACCTGAGAAGGCATCTAAATCGAAGGTTGCAGGTTCATATCTTATGCTTGGCATTGAGCATATACTTGGAGGCTTTGACCATCTCCTCTTCGTGCTGGGCCTATTGCTGATCGTCCGAAGCACCAAGCTTTTGATAAAAACAATCACATCATTTACTCTGGCGCACAGTGTGACACTTGCCATGGCAGTCCTCGGGTTTGTTCATGTGCCGCAGGCCCCGGTGGAGGCTGTCATCGCGCTCAGCATTATTTTCTTGGCGACAGAGCTTGTTAAACAGCACAGGGGAGAGACCGGACTTACGACCAAAGCGCCCTGGCTTGTTGCGCTCTGTTTCGGCCTGCTGCACGGTTTTGGTTTTGCCGGGGCACTGACTGAAGTTGGTCTGCCGCAGACTGATATCCCGCTTGCGTTGCTCTTCTTCAATGTAGGAGTCGAAGTCGGGCAGCTCATGTTTGTTGCAGGAGTCCTTGTTGTTACATGGATGATTAAGAAAATGAAATTAAGATGGCCCGTTTGGGTGGAACAGGTACCGGCTTATTCTATCGGTTCGCTGGCGGCGTTCTGGTTTATTCAGAGGACGATTTCTTTTTGGTAATCCGTTCTGCGCCCCAACGCTTAGGGGCTGCGAAGGATAAGGATAAATGAAATATAAATCATATAAAAAGGAGGAGGAAATGAAAAAAGTTAATCAGTCAATTTTTATTGTAATGTTATTATTTGGAATTTTCGGTTTATCTTTGCCGGTCCTGGCGTCGGACATCGGACTACTCCCTGACCCCGAAGTCATCAAGGGGCTCTACCCCGGCAAGGCCTATTCACCCTACGCCCAGCGTTCATTCCCAAGCAAGGTGTACTGGGGAGACACGCACCTGCACACCGGGTATTCGCTCGATGCCGGGCTGTTCGGCTGCATCCTTGGCCACG
>JAFCZV010000390.1 GCA_019314155.1 Deltaproteobacteria bacterium | reverse complement strand
AGTTTATTTAAATGAATCTTTTTATTTTAGACAGTATACATTCGCCAAGCCAGTTGAACGGGAAGAGCTTTTAAATGCGATTCAGGAATTATTAACCGGCTGAGATACCTGCTGAGACTGTCGAAAAACACTAAAAGCATCATTTTGGGGTTTATAACTATCTGATTTTACAACATGTGAAATTAGAAAAAATGGCAGAATTGGACTTTTTCGACAGTTTCGCTATGAAAATGTAAATATCAGAGCTTAAAAATATTTGTGATATCGTTTTTTCAATAAGGGCAATCCTTTTTGTAGGGTTTGCCCATTTCGTTTTTTTAGTATATGTAAATTTCAAGAATCATCTTCAGGTTGTTGTTGTGGCAAGATATCTTCATGCATGTCATCTCTTTCTCACCTAATCAAAACTACCACATTGTGGAATCTCGCTTGACACGCAAGATTTTATATAGTCTTATTGTATAATAGAAATAGCTATGAAGCCCACACTTTACCTCTATTCATTTTCTACTGAAAATATTCCTTGCTGAGCTGACTTCATTCTCGATTCGTTTTTTCTTGTCTAATTTTATGTCGATTCAATCATCTAACTCCTTCAAGAGGTTACTTTAGGGTTCCATATCGTAATCTTAAACGGACCTTAATTTATTAAGGGAGAAATTATACTGAATGAGTATCATTCAAGGGAGTGATCAAAATTACATACCGACTGGAAGGAAGATTATTAGAATTGTATACTTGCGACCTACTATGCCCATGCTGGGTTGGAGCAGGCCCGGATGGTGGCACCTGTGATGGGACGTTATCGTGGCATTTTGACAAAGGGGAGATCGATGGAGTGGATATGTCAGGCCTTACCATTGCAATCCTATGTCGCATTCCTGGCAACATCCTAAAAGGCAACTGGAGTGCCGTTGTCTTTGTGGATGAGAAAACCTCTTTTCAACAGGAAAAAGCAATCCTGAAAATTTTCACCGGCAAACTTGGCGGCCCCATTGCAAAATTCGCTAATTTGATTGGAAGGGTAGTTGCCGTGGATCGCGTACCTATTACCTTCGAGGTGGAAAAAGGCAAAGGGCGTTTGCAAATCGGTTCAGCCGTTACTGCTGACGTAGAACCGTTCCAAGGTGCTGCTGGGAGAGACACAACTCTTCATGACACTGCTTTCTCATCGATTTCTGGCTCACCTGCTTATGTAGGCAAGGCCTCTGTGTACAAAGCGACGAGCTCAGTTTTAGGCCTTGAAATTGACCTCCATGATCACAACGCCATTCAGGGGACATTCTTGTTTGAGGATTAAACTTGGAGATAGGGGATTATTTGTAAATCCTGTCTATTGTAGTTGCTTGGTGTCTAATATTAAAGACCCATTCTCTTGAATCAAACCTGACTGCCAGGGATAAACATCTTTTTCTAAATTCCTTGGCTAAGAGGCTCTCTAATTCGGTTTCAAGGTGTTTAGATCTGTTATAACAGCAAATCAAATAGAGGTTGAATTGACACCGAATTAACTATCGGCATAAAAACAATAGTTGATAAAGGAGGCTTTCAAGTGACAGCGCCCTCCCCAACAGAAGGTGAGCAACGCCGCTTGCTTGAACTCAAGTATAATGTCACGGCTTGGTTTTACGACATTCTTGATTATCCATGGGAACGACAGTATCGACATTGGCGACCTCAACTGGTTGGAAATCTCCGCGGTGAAGTACTCGAAGCCGGTGTGGGTACCGGGCGCAACCTACGACACTATAATTCAAGTGTAAATCTTATTGCTATCGACTTATGTAAAGCGATGGTGAAAATAGCAAAGAAGAGGGGGGGAGCTGCTGTATGTATGTTAGATTGTCGTCAAGAAGATGCCACCAAGATGGCATCGATTCCTTCTAACCATTTTGACTGGATAATCTCTACGTTCTTGTGTTGTGTTCTTCCCTATAACCTTCAAGTTTTAGCGATCAGGCAATTTGAACGGGTTCTGAAATCTGGAGGCCAAATTCGTCTCCTGGATATGGTGTATTCAAAAATACCCCAATTTAGACGGCGGCAGGATTTTTTTACGCCATTTGTTGAGAAAGTTTACGGCGCTCGCTTTGACCGTAATGTATTAGAGAATCTGCAAGAATCCTCAAGGTTGAGAATTACGAACACGTATTTTTTGAAGAAAGATGTATATCAAGTGATTGAAGGTTACCTTGTGGACTAGATCGATTTTTGTGTTCCGGCCTTTGGACCGAAAATGCATGATTCCTTCCTTGTATCATCTTTTCCGGAGAGCTTCTTTTCTGGAATAATCAGAGCCTTTCCCATGGGGATATTTTGTTTAGCATCAGGGGTATTGTTTTCAGTTTCCTGCAATGGTTCATTTTACACAAAAGGAATTGGCAAATAGGTGGAAAAGAGCAGAGAGCGCCATTATCAATATGCGTAGACGCGGAGATATTCCGTACATTCTGCTGCCGGGTTCAAATAAATACTTGTATTCCATGTCAGATATTATAGAACTGGATGCGCCACACAAAAGAACAGCGAAGGAAGTGGTAGGTAAAACAAGGATAAGCTGAAAAAAGCGTATGAGGCTGTGAAAGTTAGTTCAAATTTACCCCATCAAAAAGATGAGGTGAAAACCAAAGTTTGTAAATTAGCGATAAAATAAAGGAAATTTGGTGAAAGGTTTTGTAAGACGTCAAGAGGAACGATTGGCGATTCGTTTACTAACATGGCAGTATCAAAGAATGAACCTTCCGGTGCCTGGCCTGGAAGAATTGGAGCGTCAAGCCGTTAAACTGGTGAATGATGCGCCCCGAATCGTCCGCGA
>JAFCZV010000389.1 GCA_019314155.1 Deltaproteobacteria bacterium | reverse complement strand
TCTTCCCAGTCGTCAAGGAGACGGGTCGTCTCGGGATACAGCCCGTCTTCGGCCTTTGCAATTTCCGATTGAAGCCGATTTAAAACTTCTGATGCATCGTCTTTAAGATTATCATTGTTTAGAGTTGCTGCAGCCTCTTTTAGGTGCCAGACTTTCCGAACGGCATCCGCTTGCTCTTGTGTCTTCCGATGATAGTTTCTGACGGTATCCGCAATTTCAGCAAGATAACGGGTGCGTTCCGGAGGGATAATAATGGTTTTGGACGTCGAAATTCGCGTTTGGGTTCTGGGGAGATTCGAGGCAAAAATAATACAGAGTATCCATGATAGCATGGTACAGGGCCGTAACCCCGTCATCATTGAATTTCGAGGCAATGGTCCCAAAGACCGGCATTTCCTCGGGTGACTTGTCCCATGCCTTCCGGTTGCGCTGCACCTGTTTGCGGACGTCGCGTACCGCATCCTCACCGCCCCGCTTTTCATATTTGTTTATGACAACAAGATCTGCAAAATCGAGCATGTCTATCTTTTCGAGCTGCGTGGCGGCGCCGAATTCGCTGGTCATCACATAGATCGACAAATCGACCAAGTCGATAATACTTGAATCACCCTGCCCGATGCCTGCCGTTTCTGCAATTACAAGGTCAAATTCTGCTGCCTTTACAACGTCAATGGCTTCAGCCAAGGCATGGGGAATTTCTGTCTGTGATCGACGGGTTGCCAGACTTCGCATGTAAATCCTTGGATTTTCGATGGCATTCATTCGGATTCTGTCCCCCAGAAGCGCGCCGCCGGTCTTGCGCCGCGAAGGATCACTGCTGATAATTGCCAGTTTAATGTCCTTGAGGTCGTGGAGAATTCTCAGAATCAGTTCGTCCGTGAGGGATGATTTTCCGGCGCCACCGGTCCCGGTAATGCCGATAACCGGTGTTTTTCGTTTGCCGATTTTTTTTAAAATTTCAGTTCTGAGCTTGGCAAGGTGTCCATTTCCCTCGGCTTTAGCCAGTTCAACAGCGGTAATAAGGTTGGCAACCTTATACTTGTCGTCTGGAGAAAGACCGGCAACGTCAAAATCCTTCCTCTGGGTCGTAGAAAAATCCATATGGTTAACCATATGGTTAACCATCCCCTGCAGCCCCATTTTGGCGCCGTCCTCAGGAGAATATATTTTGGTTACACCATATGCCTCCAGAGCTTTAATCTCATTAGGAACGATAACACCGCCGCCGCCGCCGAAAACCTTGATATGTGGAACCCTCTCTTCTTTCAAAAGGTCGATAATGTATTTGAAAAATTCCACATGCCCGCCCTGGTAGCTGGACACAGCAATTCCTTGAGCATCTTCCTGTATCGCAGCATCGACGATTTCGTGGACAGAGCGATTGTGCCCCAGATGAATGACCTCAACAGCGGCATCCTGAAGTATTCGGCGCACGATATTTATGGACGCATCATGACCGTCAAAAAGAGATGTTGCGGTAACGACCCTGATATGGTGTTTGGGCTTATAAATTTCAACGTCTACATTCATGCCCCCTCCTCATAAAATTGAAGGTGTTTGATTTGCTCAAAAAGTTTAGAGACTGTTTCAAGTTCTTCCATTAGGAAATCTTATCCACGAGTTTTTTCAGTAAAAAGAAAGACTTTGCTCACAATTGGAATGTTGGAATGCTGGGTTCTGGGCCTCCGGCTCGGAGAGTCTACGGCTCAGAGAGAAAATGGAAAGTTGGGTTATTGAAAAATTCCTATTTTCGGGAATTAAATAGAGGAACATCTTCTTCTTTAAATCATCATTCCATCATTCCATTATTCCATCATTCCATTATTCCATGTCCGAGTTAAAAATATAAGTCTAAAAATTACCTTTATCTTCAATAAATGCATATTTTCCGAGACGTTATTTAGACATCCCAAGAATAAATTCGGTTTGAAACTTTATATAATCCTCAATACTGTAGTGCCGTGCAAGGAACCATCGTCGAAACGTCCACATGTGGCCGAGAACGGAAATATTGTGAGCAATCAGTTCCATGGATCGATCACTTAAATGGGGCAAATCTCCCGACGAAACCAGACGCTCGAGCACTTCCAAAAAAATACCGGTGATCCGGACTTCGTTTTCCAGTACTTTTTTACGCCATTGCGGTGGAAGAGATTGAGTTTCCTGATAGATAAGTAGGATATGATCACTCATACGATTACAGACCAAAAAATATTCGCGGATGGCTTCAGCCAGGGACTTTCGGCCTCCTGCCACTCTTTCCATTGCTTCCGACACACCCCGCTCGACCTCTGCATGGATTGCATCGCAAACCAAATACAGGATATCCTCTTTGGAAGCGACATATTCATACAATGAACCGATGGAAAGGCCGGCGGCACGAGCGATCTGCCGTGTCGTGGTTTTGTGAAACCCGTGTTTAATGAAAAGCTGAACCGCAGCATCAACAATCTGGAGATGCCGCTGCTCCACAAGATCAGGGTTTTTT
Organism: Deltaproteobacteria bacterium; assembly: GCA_019314155.1. Lineage (GTDB taxonomy): Bacteria > Desulfobacterota > Desulfobacteria > Desulfobacterales > UBA11574 > JAAXQD01. The sequence continues at coordinate 3,008 of JAFCZV010000389.1, read as the reverse complement.
ATCTGAGTGGGAATTCCTTTTGTGGCACGCATTTGTTATTTTTTATTTTAAGAATCTTGATAATCTTTGCCTGCCCAATGAAATGCATTTTCTTTTTCTATTTCATCGGGGTAATCTGTGTCCAAAAAAGGAAATTTCTATCCTATCAAATTATGATCGAATATGGCTTTCATTCTGACGTCTGCCATCCGAGGGTACAAATGAAAAAAATCTTGTGACCGAGCGCTCGCTCATAATGACAGGCAAATATATCGATCTTTCCGAATAATAATGTGAACCGGCCGAGATTTATGCTATGATGCCTTTCAACAATTTACGGCTGCCAACCGCCGCTTTTTTAGTTCCGTAAAAAGTAAAAGGTTAAACGCGAAATGTGAAAAAACGGTTATTTCAAAAACCTTGATTAATTTGCCTTAACCTTTCACATTTTACTAAATGATTGCCTTTTAATGTATTAAATGTAGTCATTTTACATTTGACGGCTTCGTAAAAAGTCTTTTGTGAGCGACATCGAGCAATTTTGGAGAAAGATTCATGATAAGTCTGGCGTTAAAAATTGCAAGCTGTTTGAGGGCGTTAACCTGAGTTCTTGCAATTTAGCCAGGCGAGTCATGAATCCCAAAATTGCTTGCGGAGCGAGAAAAATCAGACTTTTTACGAATTCATCACATTTCACGTTTCACTTTTTACAAATTTATCAACATTTCGTTATAAAAAAGGAGCGTGTGTCATGGAAAAAAAACTCATTTTAGTCGACAAGCAGGATATGATCGGACTGATTACCCTAAACCGGCCCGAAGACATGAACACCTTTAATGTCCCCTTTGCCAGAGCTTTGAATGACGCCCTTCGGGATTTGGATAAAGACGACGAGGTGCGAGTGGTGGTGATACAAGCGGCAGGCAAACATTTTTCAACCGGCATCTCTCTTTCGGAATTCCAGGGGAAAAGCCCCAAAGAACTCCGGGAGTTTATAAATTTAATGGATGAATTCTACCATACCCTTCCTCGAATGAAAAAGCCGGTGATCGCTTCGGTCAAAGGCGCTGCAGTGGCCAACGGCGCAGGCCTTGTCTTTGCCTGTGATCTGGCAGTGGCTGCCGAAAATGCTAAATTCGGAACCACCGCCATCAACGTGGGATTGATCTGTCTGGGTCCGGCTGTCCCCCTGGCGCGTCATGTCGGCCGCAAGAAAGCCCTTGAAATGATCCTGACCGGAGATATTCTTTCCGCAGCTGAAGCCGAACGGCTCGGACTTATCAACAAAATCGTGCCGCCTGATGAACTTGAAGCCAAAACCATGGAGCTTGCCGCCAAACTTGCTCAAAAAAGTCCTCTCGCAGTGCAGACCGGAAAAGCCGGCGTCTATGCCATGTCTGAAATTCCCTACCATCAAGCCCTTGACTATATGGATGAATTGTTTGCTTCGCTGTGCGGGACAGAGGATGCCCTGGAAGGAATCAACGCTTTTTTGGAAAAACGGAAACCAAAATGGAAAAATAAATAACCAGAGGGGCTACAATTGGATTTCGATCTAACAAAAGAACAGGAAATGATTCGCAGAGAAGTCCGGAAATTTGCACAAAGCGAAATTGCGCCGGTCGCTCTTGAACTTGATGAAAAAGAGGCGTTTTCCGCTGAACTCACCCTAAAAATGGGAGAAATAGGCCTTTTCGGAATGTTTGTTTCAGAAAACTATGACGGTCAGGGGTTGGATTATCTGTCCTACATCATTGCTGTGGAAGAAGTTGCAAGAGTCGATGGATCTCAAGCCGCCACCGTTGCAGCCGGCAACTCTCTGGGAATCGGCCCCATATACTATTTCGGTACGGAGGAACAAAAGAAAAAATATCTTCCCGAACTTTGTGCCGGCAAAGGGCTCTGGGGTTTCGGCCTGACAGAACCTTCCGCCGGATCCGATGCCGGAGGGAGCAAAACCACCGCGGTAAAGGACGGGAATGAATGGGTTCTTAATGGATCAAAAATATTCATCACCAATGGCGCCGGTGAACTTAGCATGGGCGTCACGGTTCAGGCGGTTACAGGAAAAAGACCCAGCGGCAAGCCCGAATACACGTGCTTTCTGGTGGAGCAGGGAACTCCGGGGTTTAAAGCTGTTCCCATGCACAAAAAGATGATGTGGCGTGCTTCAGACACCGCTGAACTCTTCTTCAATGACGTCAGGATCTCCGAAGATAATATTCTGGGTCTTAAGGGAGACGGTTTTCACCAGATGCTTTCGACCCTGGACGGGGGCAGACTCTCCATTGCCGCCATGGGACTCGGCGGTTCCCAGGGCGCTTATGAAGCAGCACTCAAATACGCCAAAAAAAGAGTTCAGTTCGGGCAACCCATTTGCAAATTCCAGGCAATTGCATTCAAACTGGCAGACTCCGCCCTTGAAATCGAATGCGCACGAAATCTCCTGTACAAAGCCTGCTGGCTGAAAGATCAGAAAAGACCATTTGAAAAAGAGGCAGCCATGGCCAAGCTATACTGTTCAGAACTCATGGGACGGGTGGCAAACCATGCTGTCCAGATCCACGGCGGATATGGTCTAATGAAGGAATACCATGTGGAAAGGTTTTATCGCGATCAGAAACTCCTGGACATTGGAGAAGGGACTTCCGAGGTCCAGCGGATCGTCATCTCTCGATATATCGGGTGCTAAGGTTGAAATGTCTGACCCGGAAAAGCCGGCCTACGGCTCGGAGAGAACCAAGAAATGTTTGCCACCAAGGCACAAAGACACGAAGAATTTTATTTTATTATTCTTTCTTAGTGTCTTGGTGTCTTGGTGGCGAGAAGAAAAAAGTTTTGCCACAAAAAACACAAAAAAATGCTAAGTTACTAAAATGCCTAAAATGAAAGGTAAGTTTTCATGAATGAAAAATCCCTCTTGGCGGAAGAAAAGGACGGCATCGCAGTTCTTACGCTAAACCGACCCAAGGTGATGAATTCTTTTAATTTTGCATTGCTTCATTCTCTTAAAGAGCAGGTCGATGCAC
>JAFCZV010000388.1 GCA_019314155.1 Deltaproteobacteria bacterium | reverse complement strand
TTTATGAATTTTTCCATTTCAAATTGTGTTTTCAATTTAAACAAAACCTTTCTTTAAGGTCCTTAAAGAGTGAACATCCTATCATAATGGCCAGAGCCGCACTTATCGAAAAACTAAAAACTTTATTTATGTCTTTCACGAAAAAAATCGTCATCACTTCGATAGCTTATCCATATCTCTAAAACAAACCTTTACATCAGGCTTTTTATTAATATCCATCACCACAATAGCTCGAATGATCCCTTTTTCATCAATAAAAAGGTGAAGTTTAATTTTATTCCATCACCTTTGTAAGGATACCAGTCAAAATACGCGACTTCGAGTCGTACTACAGATAATGAGAATATTACAAAAAAAGAATCATTTCTCCGTAGATTTCAGTTGGAAGGCAACGAAATCCCAGTCGGCAAGGTGATCGAGTACATCATTAACAAAATCTGCCCTGCGATTCTGATAGTCCAGATAATAGGCATGTTCCCAGACATCCACTGTGAAGAGCGGCTTTAGCCCGTGAGCAATAGGTGTGTCCGCATTGGCGGTCGTGATAATTTTTAGCTTCTCACCGTCAAGGACCAGCCAGGTCCAACCACTTCCAAACTGGCTTTTGGCCGCCTCCAGAAAATTTTGTTTAAAAGTGTCGAAACTTCCAAACGATTTTATGATCAAATCAGCCAGTTTGCCATCGACCTTTCCGCCATCCGGTTTAAGGCATTTCCAGAAAAAGGCATGATTCCAGGCCTGGGCGACATTGTTAAAGATCGCGGTATGCTCTTCTTTTCCGGCTGTGAGTACTATAATCTCTTCAGCGGTTTTGTCTTCAAAAGCTCCCCCTTTAAGGAGCTGGTTGGCCTTGTCAACATACCCGGTATAGTGTTTACCATAGTGAACGCGCATGGTTTGATCAGAAATGTACGGTTTGAGTGCATCCATCTTATACGGAAGCGGTTCCTGGGTAATCGATGGTTTCTCACCGACTTTTCCGCATCCGATGAACAGAAGTGCCAATCCGATCACCCCAAATAGACACATGCCTTTGGGCAAACGCTGAACCCTTTTTATCAATTGTTTTTTCATGGTGTCCTCCTAAACTGTAAAAGCACCCTAACCGTGCAGCAATACTTTCTTGTTATTTTATTATATAAAGTAAAAAATTAAGTTAACACGGCTAAAAATTTAAATTTATTAATTAATAGATATACATTATTGAGAAAAAAAAGATTGGAAAAGGGAAACGGGATCTGTTCCTGTTTGCATTGGCTTTCATTTTCTTTAAATAAGAAACTTTGGTTTCCATAATTTTCTCCAAAAATTTGTTTAGAGATGAATTTGTACCAATTCTGTGATGAATCAGCAAGCGAAAATGGTATTTATATACAATAATATAAAGTTTAAAACGATGAAGTTGTCAGGCACATTTTTAGAGTTTCGCATATCCATTTTTGACACTTTTGTAGTAAGCATATAGACTACTTTTATTTGTAGCCGATCAAGATCTATGATAAAAAATTATTAACATTTAAGTCCGCAGAGGGGAAGATGCGGAAGATCAATATCCGTGCATATAAGAATCATTTAAGGAAATCCGAGAGAGTTCGGAGAAATCTCATGCCTCAAAAAAAACCACACGGCGTCTATGAGTTAAAACAATACAGGGAATATACACTTGTTTTCCGGGACCGAATCCATGCAGGAGATATTCTGGCCAGTATGCTCTATCCTTATGTACAAGATAAGCATCTGGTTCTGGGGATTCCGGCTGGTGGGGTGCCTGTCGGTGTCGTGGTTGCTGAAACCCTTCATGTTCCGTTCGATGTGGCGGTGGTCAGTAAAATTACACTACCCTGGAATACAGAAGCAGGCTATGGGGCGGTAGCTTTCGACGGAACCGTCCGGCTCAACAAGGCTTTGATGGCTCGCATCAGGCTTACCGATGCAGAAATACAAGAAGGTATTAAAGAAACAACCGCTAAAGTCAACCGGCGGATGAAGAAACTTAGGAAAAAGCAACCGTTTCCGGCTCTATCCGGACAGTCCACGATCATTGTGGATGACGGCCTTGCTTCCGGATTCACTATGCGTGTCGCTGTCGAAGCTCTAAAGAACGCCGGAGCGGACCATATCATTGTTGCTGTGCCTACTGCACATAAAGAATCGCTGGATGCCATCGTATCGGAAGTGGACGCCGTATTTTGCCCTAATATCCGTAGCGGCTTGCGATATGCGGTTGCTGACGCCTATGAGAGATGGTCGGATGTGGATGAATCCGAGGTACTGAAAATTCTCAAGAGGGTGGGGGAGGCATCCCCATGAAAAACATCCGTCTGATGATATTGACGACTATGGATTCTTATGCCATGATTTCTGTCAAATTTGGAAACCCTCTAAAATCAAGCTGTGAATTTTGAAATCTTGAATAACCCCAGAATCCTATTTTTGGTCAACATTTGGTCAACAAATTGGAAAAAATACCCCCCCATATCCCTACATATCCCTGGGTATCCCAAAAAAGAAAAAGGGATATAACTATTTGAAATAATTATATCCCTGTATATCCCTGTGTATCCCTACAGTTCCGAATAGAAGAGCTACGAATCCGTAGGTCGCACATGAAAGATCTCAATATTTAGCAGCTTTAATAAGTTCCTAGTTTTAAGATATTCATCCATTTTCCACTCCCGTAGTGGCGCCGGAATAGTTGAAGGGAGGGGCGGCCGGGAACTCATATCCGTCGGAATACTCTTCCTCTGTTTCTGTTGCAGGATAATAATATCTCCGCAGGTGCCGACGACCATGGTTGTGTTTGGCCCGGCTGATATGACGACTGGCGCGATCCTGCATTTTGTTCAGACGCATGCGTTCATGCCGGTTGAGATGTCCATCAGCTGTTATGTCGTGAATTCATATGTCTACGGTGCCTATTGTTATTTCGGGAATATCTATGGCCGCGATGCCAATTGTTATTCCGAGAATACCTATGTCCACGTTGTCTGTTGTTGTGACAATAATACCTCTGATTGCTACGATGACCCCTTCGATTCGTGTAGCGATTCGAACGAGATCGGTCTCGAT
>JAFCZV010000387.1 GCA_019314155.1 Deltaproteobacteria bacterium | reverse complement strand
GGTGGCGACACAGCCATGGTTGAAGCTCTCTTCCTGTCACGATTAGGTTCAAAAGTAACGTTGATTCACAGAAGGGATCAATTTCGGGCTTCAAAAATTATGGTTGACCGGGTCATAAATCATCCCAAAATCAATATCAAGTGGAATTGTATAGTCGAAGAGGTTCTGGGAGAACCGGACCAAACCGGCGTTACCGGCGTTCGAATAAAAAATGTTCGAACCGAAGAAACTGAAGTCGTTTCCTGTTCTGGACTTTTCGTTGCCATCGGACACAAACCAAATACTGATTTATTTGATGGAATCCTTGATTTAGACAAGGACGGATATCTGGTCACGCAGCCAGGGTCAACGAATACCAATGTTGAAGGTTTGTTTGCTTGTGGCGATGTTCAGGATAATACTTATCGTCAGGCGGTTATCGCTGCTGGTTCCGGCGCTATGGCGGCCATGGATGCGGAACGCTGGTTAGAGGTATGTGAATTGTGTTAAGGCGAAGTAAAAAACATTAACTTCTTTTTGCTCACCATTCCATAGAAATATTTGGGTGAAAAATCAAATAAGGATAATTAATCTGATATAACCAGAATTATAACTTTCCATTAAGTTTATTTTGCTACCAACTATTACGTTGATAAAAAGCGAAAGTCTCGATTCGTACGGCTCCTATCTGCCAGCCACAGGCCTTTTGCTATATTGTCAATGCGCACCGAAGTGTAAACAAACAGCCTGCCTTGCTATGCTCAAATTAAACGCATTTTCCTCAAAATCCAACGGCACGGAAGAAAGCTTACGTCGTCTCAGTCGTCCCAATTATATTTTTCGTTTCCTAAAAAATTTGACATACCACATTGTGGCACTATTGTTAAATATAGTCCAAAAATTTTGAGACCGATATAAAGAAGGAAAATCACGGGGCAGGTCATAGACACTTGCCCTAATAAGCGCCAAAAGATGGTAGACATAAGTAGGTCAATTTTTTTGTTGGTTTTGTGAAATAGAATAAATTAAAAATGGTTTATATAGGAGATATAGAACATGAAAAAATTAGCTCAAATAATAACAGTAATAGCTGTAGCATTTTTTGTCCTAATCAGTTCCGCTAATGCGGCTGATTACGTTTATAAACAAACGTGGATGCCGAAGGAAACGGTAGAGATAGATCTCTCAAAAACCGCACTGTTCGTTACAGATCCTCAAAACGATTTCTTATCAGAAAAAAGTCCTGCTTGGGGGTTAGTCGGCCCGACTGTGATAAAACATAAAGTCGTTGAAAAAGAGAAAATGTTAAAAGCGCTCGGAAAAGAGATAGGAATCCCTCTCTTTTACTCAACGCATATGTACACACCGAAAGATTTTGAGCAATGGCCCAAAAATCCCTTGAACGGCATCGACAAGGTGATGTTTGATAATAAAATGTTTGCGCAGGGAACCTGGGGGCATGAATTCCACCCCGACCTGAAACCTGATAGCAATACAATCGTTATGAATCCGCATAAAGGGCTCAGTAACTTTTGGACGGGTGATGCTGCTATCCAGCTAAGGATGTACGGAATAGAAACAATCATCATGTACGGTATGTCAGCAAATATGTGTGTAGAGTCACACGCTCGAGATGCGATTGAAAGTGGTTTTGAGCTTATTATCATAGCTGACGCCACTGCAGCAGCAGGAGTTCCAGCGTATGAGGCAGCGCTGATTAACTATGAATTCCTAGCTATGGAGGTAGTGACCACAGATCAAATTGTAAAAAGACTGAAAGCAGCAAAACGGGGAAAATAGTCCTGCAATTGGAAGGTTTTTTGGTATCAATGTAATGAACCATCCACACCGGGGATGAAAAGCGCATTATTACTGGTGATAAACCATGACTATTATCGTTATAATGGTTCTATGACAACGCCACCATGTGCTGAGGGCGTCCCGTGGCGGGTTATGAAAAATTACCATACCGTATCTAAGGAACAGGTCGAAAAATTTACTCACACAATGCATCATACAAACAATCGCCCTGTACAAACTGTAAATGCCCGGGCAATTTTGAAGTAAACGCCGAGGGTCCTTAGATTTCTACATAAGTTGCCGCATTGCCAAGTATAGGCATAAAAATTTCATTTGTAGCTAAACTGAAGTGCATTGGCAAGCTGGGCAATGTAATTCACCCTTATCCGACTGCAGCCGAAGCCATTCGTCAATGCGGTGATGCATACAACCGGGGGCGTCTCACGCCGACGGTCAAAGGCATCTTCCACCGCCTCATGGCGTTCAGGCGTTGAGGAGGCCCTGACGGATCAGATTTGGTAATCTATGGCGGAGCCCGGTTAACAGGCGAGTAGCCAGTCAGGACACTTTGAAAAAGTGCATCCGGATTACGATAGTGGCGTTCGCGAGGCACTGGCAGAACAGGGCCTTCAAGCCAACCGGGCCAAATATATAATGCGCTTTATCATTTGTAATCAAACCCTTTGGGAGAAACAAACATGACCCAACATTATTATGAGCCCAAAAATCTAAATGACTTTCCCAATATCACCGAATACGCTCCGAAAGATGGAAAAAAAATGATAGGTCGGCCACCTGAGATATTTGAAGGAACGCGACCATCCTCGGCATCGAATCGGAAAGGAGAACGAACAATACACATTCGAACCTGTATTGCACTGGTGTTCATTGCACTCGTGCTCGCCGGGTGCTCGTCTACACCTAAGCTGATGCCCACGCCGAACATCTACCTTGGGGGTGGCGGATATCCCGAGTCGGAGATTCCTTTGGGCCTGAAGAGCAATAAGGTTGAATTGCTGTTCGTTACCGATCGTGTGCCAGAGTCATCCGCTGACGGCAC
>JAFCZV010000386.1 GCA_019314155.1 Deltaproteobacteria bacterium | reverse complement strand
GGGGGTGCAGTGTAAGCATCGCCACGGTGGAATTTTGGGAAACAAGGCTTACAATATATCCGGGGATTGCCGCAACCAGGATGCCCAGAACTCCCCCGATTATTATCCTGTAGCTGGCAATGCCGGTAAAGATAAGAAAGCATGCCCCCATCAGACACATCAATACGGATGTTCCGCCGATACTTCCCGGATATAAGCCTAAAAAAAGTTTGGGAAGCGTGAACCCGGCTTTTGCCAGGGCAGATTCTATAAATGTAGAGGTCCCTTGAACTGCGGAGACCGCAAGTGGTGTGGCTCCGCTGAATGTGTCGACCCCTGAAGAATTGATTTTGCTGACCACCGTCCATACGGTATCTCCGGTCATTTTCATGGGATAGGCAAAAAACAGAAACGCCCGTCCGGTCAATGCGGGGTTTAAAAAATTTCTTCCCGTGCCTCCAAAGATTTCTTTACCGAAGATCACACCAAATGAGATGCCCAGGGCAACCTGCCAGAGCGGAATCGTTGGCGGAAGTGTAAGGGGAAATAACAGGCCGGTAACCAGAAATCCCTCGCTGATGTTGTGTTTTCTAATGGATGCAAACAAAACCTCCCATGCAAATCCAACACCATAAGATACAATAATTATCGGCAGAACAATTTGGAATCCCTTGAATAAAACAGCGACAAACGTAACCGGAAGTCCGGAGGCCAAATTCGACTGATATCCGGAATTGTAAATACCGAAAAAAAGCGGGGGGATCAGCGACACAATGACCAGGCTCATCAGACGTTTTAGATCGAGATTGTCTCGCACGTGGGCATCGTTTTTGGTTACATTGCCCGGAATAAAGAAAAAGGTTTCGAAGGCTTCAAAAAGAGGATAGAATTTTTCAAACCTACCGCCTTCCACAAAATGCTTTCGCTTGGAATCGAAAATCTTTTGTATAAACTTCATGATTGCAACTGTTCCAAAAAGTATGCTTTTTTTGCTTCCTTGAGAATGTTTTTCAGTTCGATCTTCGATGGACAGACATAGGTGCAGAGACAGCATTCCACACAATCGAGCAAGCCGTGATTTAATGCTTCCTCAATTTCATCCGCCAGTATGCTTTTGTATGTGAACTGGGGTAAAATATCCACCGGACAGACCTCGGTACAGAATCCGCAATTGATGCAAGCCCGCACTTCACCATGACAATTGCAATCTATGGCCATGGACGATTTATTAAAAAAAGATAAAAATGTTCTGGACCGGCTGGATTTATTAAACCCGGGTCTGGCAAACCCAAAAAACTCTTTTTCATCCCCTTCGGGAATCAACACCAGAGAGGTCTCATAAAACCCCATATATGAATCTTTGGAACCGGTATAACCCTTGAAAATTCCCCCGACAATATATCTGGCTGTTCCGGTATCGTCTACACGTTCCTTTGTGATATGATTCAAAGGAACGCCCATTCTGGTCCGAAGATGCTTTCTTTCCCTGGCGAGAGATCCGCCTAAAACCACCGTCCGATCCACCGGGTATTTTCCGGTCTTAAAGAGCATCGCCAAAAGAAGTACATCCTGCCCGTTGATATACCATGATTTGTTTTCATCCGGGCTTTTTTTGGTATAATAAAGCAATACGCCCGGATCGGCGGCAGGATAAAACCCCTTGTAGGTGTGCGTCACATAACTGTTCAGGTGGTCTTGAACGAAAACATCGTCCGAAGATGTACTTATTAGAAGCGTTTTTGATAGTTTCTGTAAAATTTTTATGCCGAATTCAAACAGATCAATTTTGTCGTTTAAATAAGCTTTCGGCACGGGCTGGAAAGCCTCTTTGGAATTGAGACTGACAATGATCGATGGTGGGACGATGTCCGGGTTTGGAACATCTCGAAAGGGGAGCTCTCGGAACAGGGGCCACAGCCCGCCTGTCATTATCGTTTTAACCAGCTTTTTTCTTTCCATACCTTGAAGCCGGGCTTCGCTAATAACGGGAAACGTTTCGTAGCCTTCATCCTGATCCAGCTCTATGACGATCTCTTTTATGACTCTGCGGGGACCGTAATCGATTTTAACGATTCTGCCGCCACCCGGTGATAGAAATACGAGTTGAGAATTTCGCTTGTCCTCAAAAACAGGGGAACCCACCTTAACCGGATCGTCGACTTTGACTTTCAGGCGGGGTTTAACAAAGGGAATTTTTTCCGGCAAAAGGGCCACTCTCGCCGGCTTTGCCAATGTTTCAAGATCATGAGAAGGCATGCCGGCGATATTAATATCGAAGCCTTTTCGGGTGCGGATGGTAATCATAAGTCGGTCTGTTGTTTGAAATGCTTTATGATAGTATAAAATAAACTTTTTTATTTTGCAATATTCATACCGAAAGTTGTGATTAAAACCTTTGTCGACATCCGGATACGCCATTTCATACTTGACACAAATGTCTTTTCAGCTTAGGAAATATTGGAGAGTCGGAGTGCAAACTTATCGTGTAAGAGGTGAAACTTGCTACAAAAAAAAACCGTTCGGATGACCAAGCAGCGCAAAGTAATTCTTGAAGAGCTGCGAAAGCAACATGCCCATCCGAGTGCTGACGAGGTTTATAGAATGGTACGCCATCATCTTCCCCGGATCAGTCTTGGGACGGTTTACCGAAATTTGGAAGTACTTGTTCAGATGGGTGAAATCCAAAAGCTGGAACTCAGCGGTTCTTTGAAACGCTTCGACTGGGACACGAACAAGCATTACCATATTCGCTGTGTACGCTGTGACCGGGTGGATGATGCACCGATTGCACCCTTAAATCAACTTGAAAACGAACTTTACGGGGCAACTGTTTTTGAAATCATCGGGCACAACCTTGAGTTTAAAGG
>JAFCZV010000053.1 GCA_019314155.1 Deltaproteobacteria bacterium | reverse complement strand
GATATCGGCAAGTATATTATACCATTGTCTCGGCATTTCATCTTCCGTTAAGAGAACTTTTTTGACTTCCATCGCAATCTCCTTTTCGTTAACTGGTTTCGGTTATCTGAATGTTGGTTTTTGTTTTTATTTCCCTTTTTTTAAGGGCCATGTGTATACCGTCGAGGATTCCATTGATAAAGGCACCTGACACTTCGGTGCCGAATTTCTTTCCCACGTCAATGGCCTCGTTGATGGATACTTTTGGTGGAATGTCCTGACAGTAAAGCAGTTCATACACGGCGATTCTAATAATATTTCTGTCCACGCAGGACATGCGGCTTATTTTCCAATTATCGGAGAAGTTTTCGATAATTGAATCGATTTCGGATTTTGCTTGGATAACGCCGTTTACAAGTTTGAGAAAAAAAGAGCGGGCTTTTTTTGAAGGGTTAAAATTGACACAGAATCGTTCCAGCAACTCATTGGAGTCATTCTGGTTCATATCAATATAAAAGAGCGCCTGCATAGCAAGTTCTCGGGACTTGCGACGGTTCCCCATGGTTAAACCTGGTCGATGATCTCAATCAAATTTGCCATTTCTATGGCGGTTATTGCCGCATCCCATCCCTTATTGCCGGCTTTTGTTCCCGCACGTTCTATGGCCTGTTCGATGGTATCTGTGGTTCCAGGCTCACCACGGCGATTCCTTTGGAGACTTCGGCGCTGACATAATCAAAATGTGGCGTTGCGCCTCTAATGACAGCTCCCAGACAGATAATCGCATGGTATCGATCTGTTGCGGCCATCTTTTTGGCCATCAATGGTATTTCAAAGGCACCGGGTACCTTCACAACCTCGATATCTTCGTCTCTGGCACCGGAGCGTAACAGCCCATCCAAAGCACCTTTAAAAAGCTTTTCGGTGATAAAATCATTAAAACGGCTTACAACAAGCCCAAATTTTTTGCCCTCAGCCAGGAGATTGGCTTCAATAATTTTTGGCATTTGATCTCCTCCCGATGTTATTGAAAGATACCACCTGTAACTGTTAGCACAATTTTACGGCACTGTATTGACATTTAACAGGTGTCCCATCTTAAGTTTCTTGCATTCCAGATAATTTCGATTGTATTCATTGGGTTCTGTCTCGATCTCAATTTGCTCTATTAAACTGAGCCCATATCCTTCAAGGCCGACCATCTTCTTGGGATTGTTGGTGAGAAGCCGCATCTTTTTAACGCCGAGGTCCACCAGAATCTGGGCGCCAATCCCGTAATTTCTCAAATCAGGCTTAAATCCGAGTTTTTCATTGGCCTCAACCGTATCAAGGCCCTGATCCTGGAGTTCATAGGCCTTAATCTTGTTAACAAGACCGATGCCGCGTCCTTCCTGGCGGATATAGAGGAGTACCCCGGCGTTCTCCTGGTCGATCATTTCCATGGCCGTCTGGAGTTGATCACCACAGTCACAACGAAGGGAAGCGAAAATATCTCCGGTGAGGCACTCTGAGTGGACTCTGACAAGGACGGGTTTCTCCGGATCAATGTGCCCCTTGACCATGGCGATATGCAACAAATCATCCACATCATTTTTATACACAATTGCTTTGAATTCTCCTGCAATGGATGTGGGAATAATCGTCTCTGCAACCCTTTTCACGAATGATTCGGTACGCATACGGTATTCAATAAGATCAGCGATGGTGCATATGCCAATGCCGTGCTTTTCGCTGAACTTTTCGAGTGCTGGCATCCGGGCCATGGTACCGTCTTCATCCATGATTTCACAAATCACTCCGGCGGGTTTTAAACCGGCAAGACGCGACAGATCTATCGACCCTTCTGTCTGGCCGGCTCGCACGATGACCCCTCCGTTCCTTCCCCGCAGCGGGAATACATGTCCGGGTCTCACAAGATCGGTGGGCTGAGCATCGTCTGCTACGGCTGCAAGAATTGTGGTGGCGCGGTCCGCAGCGGAAATACCGGTTGTTACACCGCACCGTGCCTCGATAGACACCGTAAAACCGGTCTGATATTTAGAGGTATTGTTTTCAACCATCAGCGGCAGGTTGAGAGAATCGATTTTTTCTCCGGTCATGGACAGGCAAATAAGCCCTCTTCCATATTTGGCCATAAAATTAATGGCTTCAGGTGTCATAGCTTCAGCAGCCATAGTAAGGTCCCCCTCGTTTTCACGGTCTTCGTCATCAACGAGAATAACCATACGTCCGGCCCTTATTTCTTTAATTGCTTCTTCGGTGGATAATAGTGACATTTTTATTTATTTTCTCCGTTATTTCCTTTATTTTCAATAAATTGTAAAAGTTCTGAAACCCCAAATTAAATAAAACCGGTTTTGGCGAGAAACTGCATGTCCACCGATCTGCCGGTCTCTTTGGGGCTGTCGATGTCATGACTTCGGCGAACAAATCGTTCAACATATTTTCCGATCATGTCTGTTTCTATGTTGACAAGATCTCCAGTTTTTATAAAGCCCAAGGTCGTCAATTTTGCAGTATGCGGTATGATACTTACGTCAAAACGGTTGCGGTCGCAGTTGTTGATGGTGAGGCTGATGCCGTCCACTGCAACCGAGCCCTTTTTTATCATATAATACGACAGGGATTCGGGTATTTCAATGGTGAAAATTATGGCGTTTCCGGTTTTTTCTTTGAGTTTTACGGTTCCAATTCCATCAATATGCCCTGAAACAAGATGACCGTCAAGGCGATCGGACAGTCTAAGGGCGCGCTCAAGGTTGATGCGATTTCCGATCTTTGCCCTGCTAAAGGTCGTCGCTGCAAGGGTTTCAGGCGACATGTCCACCTTAAACAGTGTGCCCTCGATCATAACCACGGTCAAACAGGCGCCGTTTACTGAAATACTGTCTCCGATTTTGGTTTGATCAAGATCAAAATCCGCATCTACACCCAAGCGTTTCCCCTGACCCGTTGGCCGTATCTCACGGATTGTGCCGAGACCTTCTATTATTCCGGTAAACATAATTCAAAAAATAGTCTGTTGGAAATTGTCAATCTTGGATTTTGTCCGGTTTCGGTGTATTTGCTTTGGGTTAAATTATTTGTCAATATACCCTTCAATCATAATGTCGTTACCGAATCGTCTGACATGAATATCCTTAACCGGAATACAGCGATCCATTACATCCGCCCCCGGTCCTTTACAGATGGGAATGCCGTCATCTCCTCCCAGAATTTTAGGTGCAAAGAAAAATATAATTTTTTCAACGATGCCTGCGGATAGAGCTGATGCAACAACCCGGCTGCCTCCTTCGATAAGGAGGCTGGTTATACCCAAGGATCCCAAGTGATCCATGAGGCGGTCAAGGTCGATCATCCCATCCTTTAAAGGTGATTCGATAATTCTGGTACCTGTCTTTTCTATTCGGGCCTTTTTATCACTTGAAGCCGAACGACCGGTGACCAGTATCGTATCAGAATCCGAATGAAGCTGCAAGAGTTTAGCCTCTTCAGAAATTCTAAGATGGGTGTCGAGAATAATTCTTGTGGAATCCAGACTTTTGAAATCTTTTGAACGATTTTCCAGCCGGGTGGTCAAACTGGGGTTGTCTTTCTCTACGGTATTGATTCCCACCATAATGGCATCGACAGCATGACGAAGACGGTGGACAAACTCCCTGGCCGCTTTACCGGTAACCCACTTGGAATCACCGCTTTTTGTTGCGATGCGTCCGTCTAACGTCGCTGCGCATTTAATGATCGCAAAGGGTCTTTTTGTTAGGGTGTATTTTATAAAAAAATCATTCAGTCTTTTTGCGTGGTCTTCACAAATGCCCACCGTGGTTTTGATGCCGCGATTTTTTAAATATTCTAAGCCGCCACCTTTCACGTCCGGATTTGGGTCTTCCATGGCAGCAACGACATGCTGAATTCCTGCACCTATTATCTTTTCGGTGCAGGGGGGCGTACGTCCAGTATGATTACAAGGCTCCAGCGTGACATAAAGGGTTGCATCTCGTGCCAAACTTCCAGCATTGTCGATGGCATCGACTTCAGCATGAGCTTCCCCTGCGGCTCTGTGATATCCCCTTCCGATAACCTCGCCGCCTTTAACAATTACGGCACCGACCATTGGGTTTGGCGAAGTAAACCCCTCGCCTTTTTTGGCAAGGTCGAGAGCCATCTGCATAAAATGCTTGTGGTCTATTAATGTCAAAATTCTATGGTTGACCTAATGTCTGCTCAAAAGATGTTTTAATTCAGCAACAAAATCGTTTACATCCTTGAATTCCCTGTATACTGAAGCAAACCTTACATAGGCGACATCATCTATATCATGAAGCTTTGCCATGATCTTTTCACCGATTTTGTGGGAAGGTATCTCCTTTTCACCGGTTTCCCTGAGATCGCGTTCCAGTTCATCCAGGAACTCATCGATAACATTAACACTTATATCCCGTTTCTGACATGCCTTTTGGAGGCCCGAACGGACCTTCTCACGGGAAAAAACTTCACGACGCCCATCTTTTTTAATAATCATGACAGGGATATCTTCAATATGTTCGTAAGTGGTAAATCGTCTGCTACATATAATGCATTCCCTGCGTCTCCGGATGACATTCCCATCTTTACTCAATCTAGAGTCGATCACTTTGTTGTCTATTTCTCCGCAAAATGGACACTTCATGAATTCCTCCCTGGCTCTATCTCGGATTATTGATGGTTAATTCGGACGGGCCGACATCAACCTTTATGACGTCAACACCCGCTTCCTTCAACATTTCTTCGGACATGGAGTCTGCGTATCCAGACTTGTAAAAGATCCTGTTTATTCCTGCGTTGATAATCATCTTGGCACATATGGAACAGGGCAGATTGGTACAGAAAAGTGATGCATCCTTTATGGAAGCACCATGATAAGCGGCCTGAATGATCGCATTCTGTTCGGCATGTATCCCTCGACAAAGCTCATGATTTTCACCCGAGGCGATATTCAGTTTCTCCCTTAGGCATCCTGTTTCGAGGCAGTGTTTAATGCCGGTGGGCGCACCGTTGTAACCGGTGGACAAGATTCTTTTGTCTTTTACGATGATGGCGCCAACCGACCGCCGGAGGCATGTGGAACGCCTGGATACCAGAGACGTGATGTCCATAAAATAGGCTTCCCATGAAGGGCGGCTGCTTCCCTGTGCCACTTTTATTCCACCTCTTTGTGCCAGTTTCGATACAGCTGAAACGCCTGGCAAAGCTCAAACACTTTTTTCTTTGTCGTTGCAATAATTTTATCATCCGTGGAATTTTGAAGCACATGGACAATAAGTTCTGCAATTGTTTTCATTTCCGGCGCTTCCATGCCCCTGGTGGTAATTGAGGGCGTCCCGATACGGATACCACTGGTAACCGCAGGGCTGAGCGTCTCAAAGGGTATGGAATTTTTGTTCACGGTAATTCCGGCACGGCCCAGGGCGTCTTCAGCATCTTTCCCTGTTATTTTCAGATTTCTCAAATCGACGATCATCATGTGGTTATCGGTACCGTTGGAAACCAGTTTTAAACCCCTATCCATCAGATGGCCGGCGAGAACATCTGCGTTTTTTACGATATCTTTCTGATATGTCTTGAATGATTCGCTCAGGGCTTCTTTGAAAGCAATCGCTTTGGCCGCAATAACATGCATGAGCGGTCCGCCTTGAATTCCAGGGAATATTTCTTTATTGAGTCGGGTGCTGTAATCGGTTCGAGCCAGAATCAGGCCGCCGCGCGGCCCTCTTAATGTTTTGTGCGTTGTTGAAGTTATCACATCGGCAAACGGTACGGGAGAGGGATGAAGCCCGGCGGCCACAAGACCGGCAATGTGGGCCATATCTGCCATTAAATACGCGCTTACCGATGCCGCGATTTGTGCGAACGCTTCGAAATCTATAATACGCGGGTATGCACTGGCGCCGGCAACGATCAATTTCGGCCGATGCTTTTTTACCAATCGTGCCAGTTCTTCATAGTTGATGGTACCGGTATCTGCATTTACGCCATAGTGAATAAAATTATAGAGTTTTCCTGAAAAACTGGCCGAGCTGCCATGGGTCAGGTGTCCCCCATGGGACAAATTCATCCCCAGGACGGTATCTCCCGGATCTAACAGCGCAAAGTATACGGCCATATTGGCTTGGGAACCCGAATGCGGCTGAACATTCGCATAAGGGGCTTTAAATAGTTTTTTTGCGCGACTTACTGCCAGTTTTTCAGCAACATCTACATATTCACACCCGCCGTAATACCGTTTGTCCGGATAGCCTTCGGCATATTTATTGGTAAGTACACTTGCCTGGGCGGCCATGACTGCAGGACTTGCAATATTTTCCGATGCAATAAGCTCCAACGTGTTGGTTTGCCGGTCGATTTCCATGGAGATTGCACGGGCAATCTCGGGATCTACTTTTTCGATAAGGTTAAGGTTCAAATATTTTTTCCTTTAACGGGTCAACCGGTACAACCGTGTTTCCCATCCATATCTATGAGCCTGTTGATTAATGGTCTTTTCGCCCAATCTCTGCGTTATGCTCAAAAAATAATCCTCAGAATATCAAACATATGCACCCCAAGGGCATTTCCTGCGGGGCACCTGTGGTTATTTTTTTCGCATGCCTTGATCTTGAACAAAAATTCTCATTAATCAACAGACTCATCTATCCGATCAAATTTTTCCAGTCGGCGAAGATGCCTTCCACCGTCGAAGGGTGTTTCCAGCCAGGTTTTAACAATCTCTATGGCAAGCATATCTCCGATAACGCGACCCCCCAAGACCAATATATTGGAATCGTTGTGTCGTCTGCTCATGATGGCGGAAAAAAGATCTGAACACAGCGCCGCCCTGACACGAGAAAATTTATTGGCAACCATGGACATGCCAATCCCTGTGCCGCACAACAAGATCCCATGCGAAAATTTACCCGAAGAAACCATTGATGCAACTTTGATACCATAATCCGGATAGTCCACCGAATTTTCACTGTAGCATCCCACATCCTCAACATCTATGGACCTCTCGATGAGGAATGCTTTGATTTTTTCTTTCAAATCATATGCAGCATGATCGCTGCCGATAACAATGGGTGTTGTGTTTCCAGACATGATATTACCCTGTATGTTGGAGCTGAAGGAACAGTTGAGTGCTTTGAAGGGATAATATTTTCAAGAACCCAAAAAATGCTCACCGGTCGCGTAAAAAAGTCTTTTTAGGAAACAATCAAAACTATTCGATTTCAATTACAGTGCGTCCTTTGTACGTGCCGCAACTGGGGCATGCATGGTGTGGAAGCCTGGCATCACCGCACTGGGGACAACTGGTCAGATTAGGGGCTGCAATTTTTTGGTGAGTCCGCCGCTTATCTCGCTTTGATTTTGATTTTTTTCGTTTTGGAACTGCCATAAGTAATCACCTAACTAATTGTTTTTGTTAATATATATATTTATCCGCAAATCTTGATAAAGGTTGAAGTTTAACTAATTGAAATTATAAGCATTGTCAAGATTTTTAATGCATATTTATTATGATTTTCAATACCCCGTCCGCTTGCCACGGAAAACCTCATTATATGTTAATTCTGCATAAGCCTGAAAGCAAGGCCGGAAAGACGTTTTTTAGGCGTATCGTTTTTGAGCGCAATGGCCAGGGCTTTTTTTGTGCCGATTAGAATTACCAGTTTCTTGCCCCGTGTAATGGCGGTGTATAAAAGGTTTCTCTGGAGAAGAACAAAATGCTGGGTCATTATCGGTAATATGACGGCCGGGTACTCGGATCCCTGAGATTTATGAACAGTTATGGCATAAGCCAGGGATATTTCATCCATCTCCGTAAAATCGTAACTTACCGTCCTTCCGTAGAAGTCCACCGAAAAGACATTTTCTTTTACGTCAACAGTGCGTATGGTCCCGATATCTCCGTTGAAAACCTCTTTTTGATAGTTGTTTTTAAGGTGCATGACCTTGTCTCCGATTTTGAATGTACTGCCTCTGGCTTCGATAATCACCGGATTTGGGTTCAATACCTCCTGCAAAACCTGATTAAGATGGATCGTTCCGATGACGCCTTTATGCATGGGTGTTAGAATCTGAACTTCGTGCACCGGATCAAAATTAAATTGTTCCGGAATTGTTTTGTTGCACAATTCGAGAATCGTGGCGACAACCGTGTTCGGATCATCCTGTTCTATAAAATAAAACTCAGAAAGGTCTTCAGTATGGTCCAGCGGCTTGAAGACCGGGAATTCACCCTGGCGAATTTTGTGAGCGTTAAACACAATGGGACTTTTATGAGCCTGCCTGAAAATTTTCTTGAGATAAAATATAGGTGTCCGGGCTGATTTTATCATGTCGGAAAGAACGTTGCCGGGACCTATTGACGGAAGCTGGAAAACGTCACCGACCAGTATCAGCACAGCGGTCATGGGGACCGCATTGATCAGATGAAACATCAAAAGGGTATCCACCATGGAAACTTCATCAATAATTACTGCATCCGCGTCCAAAGGGTTATCCCGATTCTTATCGAATAGACCGTTTTTAAAATTAACGCCCAATAATCTGTGAATAGTTTTTGCATTCCTTCGGGTAACCTCGGACAGCCGTCTGGCTGCGCGACCGGTTGGCGCCGCAAGAAGAACCCGTTTCCCTAAGGCTTCAAAAATGGCATTGACAGATTTAATCAGGGTTGTTTTGCCGGTGCCAGGTCCGCCGGTAATAATAACCGCACGATGGGAGAGAATTTTTTCAAGGACATCAATTTGTTCCCGGGAAAGTGCTATGGCCAATTTTTTTTGAACTTCTTTTGAAATGCGTTCCGCATCTATTGAGGGCGGTATTACCGGGACAGACAGCAGGGCTTTAATCCGATTGGATATACCGGTTTCCGCCTGATGAATTTCTTTCAAGTAAACGATTCTGTTTTCAGAAGTATCCGGTGTATTTTCAATGACCAATTCTCCGTCAACAGATAATTTCTCGATGGAATATCGGGTGATATCGGCTTCAAGGGAAAAAAGGTCTGCACACTGCGCAACCAATTGATTTTCAAAAACAAAGACGTGACCTTCATTGATGAATTGCTGAATCACATGGATTATGCAAGCCCTCACACGACGGGTGTCATCCCTTGAAACACCCATCTTCAGCGCGATTCTGTCGGCAAAATAAAAACCGATTCCGAGAATATCGGTGGCCAGGCGGTAAGGATCATTTCGGATAATATTGACCGCATCCGCACCATACGTTTTAAGTATTTTTGCACAATAAGCGGTTTTAACCCCCGTATTTTGTAATAACTGCATTACGCTTCTTGCCGCATGATTGTATTTCCAGGCGTCACATATTAACGCTGCTTTTGCTTGTCCGACGCCGTCGACTTCCATTAGTCTTTCAGGATTTTTTTCTATGATTTCAAAAGTCTTGTCTCCAAAACGGCTGACCATTCTATGGGCTGCTGAAGGTCCGATCCCTTTGACAATACCGGATGCCAAATATTTTTTGATACCGCTAATAGTAGCCGGCAACGTCTCTTCATATGACTTGATTTTGAACTGCTGCCCATATTTAGGATGGGTTTCCCAGGTTCCTTCAATTTTAAGGAATTGTCCCGGTTTGACAGCCGGCATTGACCCCACGATGGTAACTATATTGTGGGTCTTGCTCGTTTTCAATTTTGCGATGGTATAATGGGTTTCAGGATTAGAATAGGTGATTCTTTCCACCTCACCTTCAAGGGTGGTTTTGGGAAGGGGCTTGTTCATGATCGATGCAGGTGGCCCGGATGGTTTGGCGAATTGTAACGGGTGATTATCCAGTGAACGGCGTTGAAAAGATCCAGGGCCACATGGTCGGGATGGATCGCTTTCTCTTTTAATAGTTTTTCAGCCTGGATTCCATTACCGGTTTTGACCAGAAGCGCGTATCTGCAACCGGCATTTCGGGCACATTCAATATCTTTTGCACTATCCCCAACCATGACAGCGGATGCAAGGTCAATCCGATATTTCTTTTTTGCCTGATAAATCAATCCCGGCTTAGGTTTCCGGCAATCGCACCGGTCTCCCGGTGTATGGGGGCAAAAGAATATATCTGTTATTTCACCCCCGCTGGTTTGAACGCTGGTCTTCAACAGGGTATGAATATGGTCGAGTCCCTCTCTGGATACCATCTTACGATTGATAACCGACTGGTTGGTGATGACAATGGTGATAAACCCATTCTGTTTGAGCTGCTTTAAAGCCTCTAAA
>JAFCZV010000385.1 GCA_019314155.1 Deltaproteobacteria bacterium | reverse complement strand
CACTAATCGGGGTGTTGTTGGTGACACCTCGTCTGCACCGTTCGTATACGGAAACAAAAAATGCAGATCGTGATTTACTAACAATATTAGTAAAGTTCATTTTATATTCCTCCCTAATTAGTGGATTATCGTAACACTTCCGGCTGCGGCATCTTCCACGTTTTCATCTTTTCGGCATCCGGCGCGTAAATTCGGCTTAAATATCAGTTGAGGGTAACTATTTGATCAACTCGACCTCACCCGGCTTCCAACTCTTGTCGAACCAAGGCTCAAGTGGGCCGTAGAGCCGAAGGATAGGAAACCAGGACTTTTTGGGTACCGTTTCTATCCAGTTTTGTTCTTTCCCTTCCGGTGCTTTTGGCCCAAAATAAAGATCAACAGAGCCGTCGGCATTTTCTACCATGTTTCCACTCTTGCTATTTTTACTCGGAAACGGGTTGGATGTTTGTAATTCAGATCGAGTTTGCGGATCGTAAACCACGATAGACCAGAAATCGTTAACTGGAACATTGGCTGGAATATTCAGCTTATAAGTGTTTGCTCCATCAAAAATATTTCCATCGCGGTCTTGAGTGGTAATGGCGTATTGCGATCCCACACCAACCATTTTCAAAACCATGGCAGGGGTATTCACTGTTGCGGCATAGAAGAACAGTGTACGTGCATCCAGGTATCGACCTCCAGCCCCTTCATCTTTTAACCACTCATGGTTGCCACCAATAAAGCCTACTTTCCAGTAACTGTTTTCATACAGGTATGCCTCTTCCTGAGGGGTTCGGAAGACAATGGTTCGTGCGGTGGCATTAGCTACCGCTGCCGCTTCGGTCAGGGTCTTTTTGAGCTGAGGACTCGGATGAAATTCTTTACCTTTTTGTAGGCCGATACTTGCGAATAAACCGCGCAACTCCAGATCGATAAAATCCAGCGGCTCTTTGTGCAGCACTTCGGCTATCTCTTCATAAAAGCTGAAGTCATTTGCATGGATCGTGTTATATGAAATACCTGATCCAGAGGTGATAACCATCTTCGGTGGATTATCTTTTTCTGATAGCGGGTATATCTTCACCTGCTCAGAGAACATTTTTGCTGCAGTATCGGGTTTGCCGTCAACAAGAAATCCCCTAAGAACCAATAGATTGTTATAAGTTGGTGATCTCGAAATAAAGTAACCTTTAGGCTCTTTTCCCTCATAGCCTGGAGGCAGTATCAGGTATTTTCCGCCCTTGCCGCGGTCTGGGCCTGGTGCCCCCATATCAACCACAAAACGGAAAAAGGCATCGTTGACTGTTCCCGGGCCCGTGCCCGGAGGTACTTCAATAACCAGCGGCCCGGTCTTTTCTAAATCGAATCCATTGAAGGCATAAACGGTATCTGTATTGGGAGTAAGAAACAGTGGATTTGAATCCATCAATTTATCAGTCACAATCATGTGGTGGGCTTCAGTTACTCCAATGCTTTTAAACCCCTCATGCAGGGCATGAGTGGATGCCATAGGCAAGCCATTTAGAAATACCTCTACACCGCGAAGGAACATCAGGTTATCCAGTGCCAACTCTGCTGTTTTCTCGGTAGGAACGCCGTCAAAGAATTCAAGAGTTCCAATGCGTGTTTTCACCTTGTCAGGTGTCATTATGGAGCTGGGAATCGGTGTGTTATAACCTTTCGGGACTTTTTGTTCGGCATGAACAATACCAAACATGAAAAGACTGGCCATGCCGACAAACAAAAACATCTGGATTAAGTTTTTAAGTTTTTTCATTTCGATAACCTCCTCTTGAGTGATTAAGCGTTAAATATTTGGCTAAGAAAATTTTTGAGAAAAGTCTTCCCATATCAAAGGGTAGTGCTCTGTTGCAAAATTCCTTTGAATCTATTTTTTTCTCATTTCATTGCTCATCACCTTCGTTTATTATTAGAGCTTATCGTAATAGTTCCGGCTGCGACATCTTCCACGTTTTCATCTTTTCGGCATCCGGCGCGTAAATGCGGTACATAAGGCTAAGCTCTATATCGCCTCTGTTAATTGGCAACCAGTTCTCATTCGGCACATCCTCGGGCTTCTTCGCGCTGATGTATATCTCGATGCCGCCTTCAGCATTGAGTTTGAAACCGGCATTCTCGCCAACACTGTATTTCTTTTGGTCATTGGGGATAAAGAAACCGTTCGCCTGGTCGTATAGCGTCAGTGACCAGAACGCCGTGGCAGGCGGCAGTTCATCCTTGCTCATCTTCAATACATAGTCGTGCTGGGCGTTCATTGGCTTGCCATCCTTGGTTGAAACCGGAATATAGCGGGCCTGATACGCGGGCAGACCGATCGGCCCGGTTACGGACTGAATGACCTGAACATAAAGGTCAATCTTTCCCTTGGGCATAAACGCCATAGACGCCCCCTTTGCCATTATTTCAGGATTCGTTACATCAACCAATGCCTGCTGGGCTACTTCGTTGGCTGCTTTGCGGAATAGCGCCCCATCGAGCTTGGCGACCTTTGTACCATCAAACGTCTTTCCGGGTACTATGCCGAGCGGTTTGTAGGCCGCCAGCAAGGCCTGGTCCATGGCATTGTCGGGATCGAAGGTCGTGTGATTGAATATAAACTGCATCACCTCAAGCAGGTTGCCGGCAAATACATCCGCATCCGACTTGCCATAGGCAGGAAACTTTACATCACTGTAGTCCTTTGCCGGCTTCCCCTGAAACTCGGAGAGCGTCACGACTTTGACGCTTTCCAGCGCCTGGATGATTCCCGCCATCCGTGCCGGGTCGGCCTGGTGCGGCATCACCCGCAGGAATGCCACAATAAAATCACCGTCAGCCTTCACGATTCGATCGACGCCTTTAATTTCTTGCCCATGAT